>JBOGVL010000022.1:0-15750 GCA_050692535.1 Actinomycetota bacterium
CATCATCGGCCCCAACCATGTGTTCGACCTACCGCCCGGGCACGTGACCTGGGTGGAGGGCGACGACGTGCTGGTGATGGTCGACTGGGCCGGCGGCGCCGGATTCGACCCGCGGCCCGGTGGGGAAGCGCGCGCGATGGCCACCATCCTGTTTACTGACATCGTCGACTCCACCAAGCTCGCGCGCGACGCCGGCGACGCGTCGTGGAAACGAACCGTGGCGATGCACGACGACGTCGTCCGCAGCGTACTCGCAGGTTTCGGCGGCCGGGAGGTCGAGACCGCCGGGGACTCGTTCCTGGTCGTGTTCGACAGTGCCGAAGGCGCGATCCGTTGCGGACTTGCCTTGATCGGCGCTCTTGCCGCGATACAGCTCCAGATCCGGGTCGGCATCCATAGTGGCGAAGTGGCTATGAGCGGCGACCACGTCCGGGGCTTGGCCGTGCACGCCGCGGCCCGCATCGTGGCCCGGGCGGGAGCCGGCGAGGTCCTCGTGTCGGGTATCACTCGCGATCTTACTGAGGGCGCCACGGGATTGACGTTCGAGTCTCGGGGCCGACACCCCCTCAAGGGCCTGGATCGAGAGCACGACCTGTTCGCCGCGGGATCGTCGGCGGGGTAGCTCGAGAGGGCACACTCCAAGAGCTCCGGCCGATCAGGGCCCGGGGGAGGCGCGAGCGTCGAGGTCGCGGACGGCAACGTCTACCTCGCGATGTCGCTCCGGAACTCGGGCTCCGGTATCGCCGTGATCCACGGATGGCATCTGGGGCTGGAGGATCTTCACGATCCTCACCCTCACTCCGACGCCGAGGAGTTCCGATCCCAGACGCGGGACCTGTACGTGCCGGGAGGCGACGTCGGCTTCTGGCAGGCCGCCATCCGCGACCGGGACGATCCCGACTACGCGAACCTCGTCGAGGCCGTGCGGTCCCCTCGCGTGTTCCTGCTCGAGCTGCTGTACACCGATCACGGGGGCGGCCAGCGCACGATCGGCCGCTTCTCCCTCGCGCCGGCCGATGACTCCCGGTGGTTGTGCTCGATGGTCCGACATTGGAACCTCGACCGGCCGGATCCACGGTAGATCCGAGTTCGGGTTCGTCAGCTCAGGAGTGGTCGTGCAAGAGGGGGGATTTGCCACGGACATCGATCGAAGAGCAGGATCGATGCCGGGTCGGGACTGAGAGATGCGTATGTGGACTGACAGGCGAATTGGCATCGGCTTCTCCGGTGGGGGGTATCGAGCGGCTGCCTGGGGGCTGGGCGTCGTTCTGTACCTGGCGGATGCAGGGCTTCAGCGAAACGTCGCGACGATCTCCTCGGTGTCGGGCGGATCCTTCACGAACGGCGCATTGGGGCTCGAGCGGTACGGCCAGATGGAACCCGAAGAGGTGGACCAGTTCGCGGCCAGGCTTGCGAAGCGTTTGTCCGGGAACCTCAAGGTGTTCGCGCTCGTCCTGTCGCTCCACCTGATCGCTTGGGGCGGAGTCATCTTCGCGGCCGGAAAGCACGAGGCCGCGTGGGCTCTGGTTGCAGTCGGCGCCGCGGTTGTGCTGTCGTTGACCCTCGGCCCGGCGAGTGCGGATGCAACGTTCTCTTCCCGGCTGATGTGGCTGTACTGCGACCTCCTCGCGTCGAGCCTGGCCCTCCTGGCATTCACTGCAGGGGAAGCGTGGTGGTGGTTGGCGGCACTCGTGGGCACGGGCGTGCTCCTACAGCTGCGGGGTGCGGTCGTGGGATGGGCAATCGGTCGCTCGCTGTTGCGGCAAACCAAGAAGGGTGCCCTGCTCACCGATCTGTCGTCCGACATCGACCATGTGTTGTGCGCATGCGACCTGCACGGTCGGCACCACGTCTATTTCGGCAGGGACTTCGTCTATAGCTACGGGCTCGGCCTGGGCGCGAGGCCGACGCTCGCCCTGAGCGCTGCAGTGCAAGCGTCGGCCAATCTGCCCTTCGCGTTCCCCCCGCGGCCGATGAGAGCCGCGCCGTTCCATTTCACGGGCGCCCGGTACCACGCTCCGGTTCTCGCGCTGACCGACGGCGGCGTCTACGACAACATGGCGGAGGAGTGGCTCCTCAGCTTCTCGGAGCGCTCCGAGCGCTTCCTCGAGCGTGCCAAGGCACTGAAGGACGACGGGCAACGAGCGGCGCTGCTCGCGGTGGCGGAGCGCCTCTCGCAGCGACAGCCCAACTTCGTCGTCGTCGCGAACGCCTCCGGACCTCTTGGCTTCAAGTTCGCCTGGACGACGTTCCTCCCGCTGGTCGGTGAGCTGTTCGCGCTCCTTCGCGTGAAGAGCATCCTGTACGACAACGGCCACACGACGCGTCGCCGGCTGTTGGTCGATGAGTTCATGGACGGCGATCTGTTGGGCATCATCGTCCACATCTCGACCGATCCGTGGAGCGTGGTCGATGACGGGCGAAGGGCACACGACCCGGCCATCCGCGCTCGAGCAGAGGCGGCCGCCCGTCGACTCGAGTCCACCCCCGGTTTGGATCCGGACACCACGAAGACGCCGGCGAGCGCCGGAACCGTCCTGTATCCGCTTGGCCGGGGCCGGATCGCCCGTCTTATGCAGCGCTCGTACGCCTTGGCCTGCATCCAGGGTCACATCTGGCACGATCTGCCGCTGGTCGCGATCCCGCCGCTCGAGTGGTTCGGGAGCTTGGAGGCTGGGCACGCCGAGATGCGACCCGCTCCGGCGATGGCCGTCTCGATCGGCGTGAGTCCGAAGGGACTGGACTCTTCGGCCAAGTCCGTGCCCGTCTCCGTCGATGCGATCCGGGAGGTGGGGGAGACTCGCATGGCGAGGGTCACGTACTTCGTCATCGCATCGGAGGTCCCGGAGCCGCTGTGGGTCCTCGGGGCGGACGTGGGGTCGCGCTTCTCGGTCGAGGCCCTCGGTCTGCTCGGCGTGATCTGTGGGCCTGGGGCGCGGACCCCGCTCTTCCGTCACTTGGATCACATCTCCTCGGTGTTCGAGGAGATTGAATCGAGTCCTGGTTTGTCGGTTCAGCTGGAGGACCTGTGGATCCCCCTCGGGTGGCTCGAACCCGCCGGCAGGGAGCCGGACCGCGGGGATGTGTACCGGGTTGACATGTCGCTCTTCCAAGCCGCCTATCGCTTCCGGACCGCCGAGATCGATGAGGCGGAGTTCTCCTCCCAGACGCCATGGCAGGGGCTCGCGTCCTTCTCCCCGGAGGAGACCCGCGCATTCAACAACTGGGCCGAGGCCAGCGTTCAGGAGGCACGACTCGCCTATCCGAAGGACGATGCGCTCAAGCTCCGCTACGAGGAGAATGCGGTATGAGCAGCTCGTCCTTGCACGAAGGTGGCGCCTGATGGCGAGACTCTCGGTCACGTTGGTCGACGTCGGGTGGGGCGATTCGATCTTCATCGAGTCGGTGGACGACGCCAACAACCGGCACTTCGCCCTGATCGACTGTAACGACTACGAAACGGAGCGGTCCGCGCTCATCTTCGTGAAGCGGTTCTTCGACCGGGAGCTGATCGACTACAAGGCAGGTCAACCCAACTTCGAATGGGTCTTGCTCACGCACGGACATGCGGACCACGCGCGCGGCGTGAAGCGGATGCTCGAAACGTTCGGGACCCGGCACTTCTGGTACCCGAAGACGGATCATCCCACCACGACCTACGGCAGCCTGCTCAGCTTCGCGATCAACACGTCTCGCGTCCAGCATCACCAAGCGGTTGATCGGACGAAGATCTTCGACAGCGTCGACTTCGGAACCGTCTCCCTCGAGGTCTTGTGGCCTGATTTCGGACAGGTGGACGATCAGAACGAGAACAACAACTCGGTCGTCCTCGTCATGAAGTTGGATCAGGTCTGCTTCGTGCTGACGGGGGATGCTGAAGCCGAGAAGTGGCCAATCATCGCTTCAAGGCTTCCTGCGAGCGTCGATGTCTTCCAGGTGCCGCATCATGGTGGACGGAATGGGATGTTCGAGGAAGGAACGAACACCACGCCCTGGCTGGACAAGCTCGGTCCGAACGCCGCCACGCGGCTGGCCCTGAGCAGCCACATCCGTCCTCACGGTCATCCCCACCCGGATGTCGTCAACGAGATCACGCAGATGAACCTCCAGGCGTTCCGCACCGATACCCAATCCCACTTGACGTTCTCCACGGATGGTCAGACGGTCGACGTCCGCTACTCCCACGTCTGATTCGTGCGCTGCGCGCCGGCTCCGGCCGTTTGCCCCTTCCGCGTGGTAGTTCCGCGGCCTTGGTAGGTTGGCCGACCCGGTCGGGTTCTGCCACCGCAGCACATCTCGCTCGGCGTCGTCTCCGGTCAGAGTCTGGGAGACAGCCATATGGGTGCGAGAGGGGGGATTTGAACCCCCACGCCCTTTCGGGCACCGGATCCTAAGTCCGGCGCGTCTGCCAGGTTCCGCCACTCTCGCGAGCTGCGTTTTCGCAGGTAAGACGCACTCTACGCGACGCGGGCTCCTGGGTCCTCGCGTCGCCCTGCTACCCGCGTGCTACCCGGAGCCGTAGATGAGGCTCGCGGTACGAGCCGCGGCGTCCTCGTCGAGAGAGGGCACGAAGGCGGTGTAGGTGTCCAACGTGATCGCGATGGTACTGTGCCCCAACCTCTCGGACGCCACCTTCGCGGGGACGCCCGCGGTGAGCATCAGGGTCGCCGCCGTGTGGCGAAGGTCATGCAGGCGGATCGCTGGGACACCCGCCTCGCGGGCGAGCTTCGCGAACCGCTTGCTGATCGCGTCGGGATGGAGCTCGCCGCCGTCACCGCGATCGAAGACGAGGTCCGTCTCCTTCCAGGCCTCGCCCCACGCGAGCCGACGCTCCGACTGCCGAGCGCGCTGACGACGGAGGATCGCGACGGTCTCCGGGTCCAGGCCGATAGTCCGATGACTCCGCTCCGACTTCGGCTCGCTCTCGGCGATCCGGCCGTCGATCGAGACGAGCGTGCGTTCCACCGTGAGCCTTGCCCCGTCAAGGTCGAGGTTCGACCACCGGAGGCCGACGGCCTCTCCTCGCCGGAGGCCGGTCGCGAGCATCAAGCTGAACAGTGCGTGCGACTGCTCGTCGCGATCGAGCACGAACATGAGGAATGTCCGCGCCTCCGCCGGAGTCCACACCATCATCTTCGGCCTCGACGCCTTCGGCAGCGTCGCCAGCTCGGCGACGTTGGCGACGATCCGGCCGCTCTTGCGGGCGTCGCGGAGCGCCCGGCGGACGGTGCTGTGAACGCGGCGAACGCTCGCCGCGCTCAGCCCGTCAGCGAGGAGGTCGGCGTAGGTCTTGTCCACCTGCTCGACCGTCAGGGTCTGCAATCGCACGTGACCGATCCGCGGCGCGACGTGAACCCGGCAGTGCATCGAGTAGCTGCTCCACGTTCCCGGCCGAACGCTCGACCGGATGCTTGGCAGCCACTCGTCGAGCAGGTACGTCCCGACGGTCGCGCGATCGGGTGCGACGTGACCGCCCGACCGGACGCCGACCCGCTGTCGGTCTCGCCAGCCAACCGCGTCGCGCTGAGTCGGGAACCCCCGCTTCATGAACATCCGCCGCTTCCCGTCTGCGAGACGCGGCGCCTCGTAGACCACGTCGAACACTCGCGCCCGACGACCGCCCCGAACGATCCAGCGCTCGTAGACGCCCTCCGGGTGTCTCTTCCGGTCTGTCATCGCTTCCTCCCCCCTCCTCGTGCCTTCCCCCGCCTCGTCTTCGGTAGCAGGCCGAACTCGTGTCTGGCCTTCCAAACTCGTTTGCCCGCGGCCGAGGTAGAGATGCTGAAATGCTCCGCTACAGCCTTCGTCGGGCTGCGTTCCCCTCGATCCCACGCCGTTTGATAGATGGCGGCCACCTCACGCGGGTCGTAAGCGATCCGAGAAGCCCGCGCCGGCAGCAGCGCATGTCGAGCCGCCTCCCGCGTCTCCTTGGGCAACGATCGCTCGCGAGCGATGCGCTCGAGCGCTTTCGCTCGTTGCGTCTTCGCTCTCGCGACGAGGCGGCCCAGATCGACGGCTCGGAGGTCCGCGGTCGTGAGGGGCCGAGGGTCGGGCTCATCGGGTGCGTCGAACCGCGCCCCGACCTCCAGACGAACGCACTCGATCCGACCGTCCACGAGCGCGAAGCGAACGACGACGCGAGGCTTGCCCCTGGCACGGCGGTCGTGCCACGTCACCTCCTCGATGGTGCCGTCCGACCTCCGGGATACCGTCACCGGGTCGCTCCTTTCCCTGGCGTTGTCCAGAAAGCGGCGGGAAAAACTATAGACCGATCATATTCCGTCGTCTACCGTCGGGTTGGTGAACCGCAAGACGACGCTCTCGGCCATCGCAGACCTGGCGACGATCGACGTGCCGACCGCCGGGAGTCTCCTCGGGCTCTCGCGCGACTCCGCATACGAGGCGGCGCGGCGAGGAGAGATTCCGACGCTTTCGTTCGGCCGACGACTCGTTGTTCCGGTCCCTCGGCTGATGGAACTGATCGGGGCGAACGGGGCGGAGGAGGCTTCGTGACCGAGGCGCCCTGTACGAGCTCGTGGCGGCCGATCGACCTCGAACCCATCGTCATGAACAGAGCCGAGCGCCCGCGGCCGGTGATCCTTCGGCGAATGGACGGGGCGGCGCTCTTGTACCCCGGACGCGTCCACCTGCTCATCGGAGCGAGCGAGGCGGGCAAGACGTGGATCGCTCTCGGCGGTGCGGCTGAAGTGCTGGGTGACGGCGGGCGGGTCGCGTTCATCGACTTCGAGAGCGACGAGCGCGATATCGTCGGCAGGCTCTTGGAGCTCGGCGTCGATCCGGAGGTCATCCTCGACCGGTTCGAGTACGCCCGACCGGACGAGTCCATCGAGACGGACCCCGGCGCGATCGCGCGCCTCGTCGACGACCGGCCGCTCGCCCTCGCCGTCTTTGACGGCGTCACGGAGATGGCCGCCATACACGGACGCGACTCGCGCCACGAGGTCGACGTCGCGACCCTGTACGGCGAGACAGCTCGGCCGCTCGCTCGCGCCGGAGCCGCCGTTCTACTGCTGGATCACGTTCCCCTCGGCGAAGAGCGTGAGCTCGGCAGCCAGCACAAGCGCGCGGGCGTCGACGTCTCCCTGCTCGTCCGCTCCGACGCTCCCTGGTCCCGCGACCGGGAGAACGCGTGCGAGGTCTTCCGCCTAAAGGATCGGCCGGCTGGCCTCGACTGGCGACCGTCTGGAAAGCGCCGGAAGGTCGCCCACGTCGTTGCGTCGCCCGCGATCGGTGGCGGCCTCGACATCGTGCTGTACCCGCCGACGGGTCACGACGTGGCCGTGACGGAGCGACGGGAAGCGACGAAGGCGCAGCACCGCATCCTCGCGTCCGTGACGGGGGAGTGGGAGGACGCAGCGGCGATCGCCGCCCGCGTTGGGCTCGCCGAGCGAACGGCGCAGCAGTACCTGAAGGCTCTGCGCGTCCTCGACCTCGTCGAGGCCCGACAGGGGGAAGCGCGGGGAGCGGTCGTTCCCTACGAGTACCGGCTCGTCGGCGCCCGGGAGCCCGACGACGCGAACCAGCGCGAGCCCGACCTTCGCGCCGTGGAGGCTCTCTCGTTGGACCCGCGCGTTGTCAACGGCGCGATCGCATCGCCCCAGGTCAGCACAGCGCGAGACGACGCGAACGACGACGCGAACGACGTCGCGGACGATCCCCGAGAGGCACGGCGCGAACGACACCCGGGGGTCCGTAGGACCCCGGGTTCGCGCCGTGACGTCGGGTCGTCCCCAGCCGCCGTGGTGAGGGGCGTGCAGGCGGAGGCGGCGGAGACGTGAGCGAGCGCGACGACCTGCCTGAGGTGATCCTGACCCAGGCCGAGGTACTGCTCCTGTTCGACGCCGCGATCCAGCGCGGGGACCTGGACCGAGCGTCCGCCCTCGCCGCCCTGGCGCTGAGTCCGAACGACGACGAGGCCGTGCAGGGGTTCCTCACGCTCTTCGACGAGGCGATCGAGCGCGGCGACCTGGAGCGCGCCGACCAGTGGGCGGGCTTCGTCCTCCAGCGGTTCGACCAGGAGGCGCGATCGTGACGTTGCCAGTGAGTCAGGTCTCGAAGACGCAGTACTCGTCGAACTGCCCACGCACAAACTCGCCGCCGAGCCCGATACACCTCGACTCGTCGATGAAGTGCATCGTTCGAGCCGGAGCGGGTTGGATGAGCGGAAGCTGGGGCGTTGCTGGCTCCTCTTCGCTGCGTGTGTTGACCAGGACGACGAGCAGAATGAACAGGAGCAGGCCGGCGACGACCCATCCTGCCACGGCCCATCCTGGCACCGAGGGGCGCCCCGTCTCCGCCATGCTCGGGAGTGTAGGGGTTCCAACGATCGCTCTCCCGTCCAATCGTCTCCCCGCGTCGCAGAGCGGCCGAAACGGGCTCGATCCCTGCGCGAGCGGCGGATGGTCGGGTAGCACAGCGGTAGCAGCGGCGCGTCGTCGCAGGTCGAAGGCCACCTCAAGAGCCGTCGCCGGACTAGTAGTCCGCCGCCGATGACCGATCCCGCCACCCGTCAGCGGCGCCTCGCTGCGGTCAAGCACAGGGCTTACGCCCGGACCGAGGAGGCGAGACGGCTCCCGGACCATCGCGTGAAGTACCAGCGCCGAAAGGTGCGCCGGTTGTATCCGTTCCTCGGCGAGGCCGACGACGTTGCGATCGCTGCCCGCGTCTACCAGGCGATCGTCGTCAAGGATGTGCAGGAGGAGGCAAACGCCTACCGACGACGCGGCGAGACGATCCCACGACGACTTCGGGAGGACCTCCAGCGCGCCGTCCGGCGTCTCGTCGACTACGACGCCGAGCTCCGCCGACGGAACGACGAGAACGCCGCAAGGTCCGATCCGTCGGCGTTCTTCGTCGCCCTCGGGGGCGGGTCGTGACGGCGGTCCGAGACGACCCCGACGACCTCGCGATGCGCCTCCTCTCGTCGCTGAGGATCGAGGACGGCCGGACGTGGGGCGAGGCCGCGGAGCCGTTCCAGGTCGAGGACGCCCGCGCGATCCTCGCGGACGACGCGCCGGGCGTCTCGTTCCACTTCCTCACCCGGGCGCGCGGCGCGTCGAAGACCACCGATCTCGCCGCGATGTGCGTCGTCGAGCTCGTCCGTCGATCGGACGGGCGGCTCTACGCCCTCGCCGCCGACCGCGATCAGGGCGCGATCCTCCTCGACGCCGTCGCCGGGTTCGTCAACCGCACGCCCGGCCTCCGCGAGCACCTCCGCGTCGACGCCTGGAGGGTGACGTGCCCGCGGACGCGATCGACGCTCGCGGTCCTCGCGGCCGACGCTCCCGGCGCCTGGGGGCTGCGCCCGACGTTCGTCGTCGTCGACGAGTTCGCCGCCTGGGCGGAGACGCGGTCCGCCCGCCTACTCTGGGAGGCGGTCGCTACGGCCGTCCCGAAGGTCCCGGGATGCCGGCTCGTCATCCTCACGACAGCGGGCGACCCCTCGCACTCCTCGAAGAAGGTCCTCGACCGCGCGAAGGCCGATCCGGCGTGGCGTGTCCACGAGGTGGTCGGCCCTGCGCCCTGGACGTCGCCCGAGGCGCTCGCCGCGCAGGAGCGGATGCACCTCCCGTCGACCTTCCGCCGCCGCTTCATGAACGAGTGGACGGTCGGCGAGGATCGGCTCGCCCTGCCCGCCGACGTCCGCGCCTGCGTCACGCTCGACGGACCCGTCGAGCCGCAGCGAGGTCGGCGGTACGTCGTCGGCCTCGACCTCGGCATCAAGCGCGATCGCTCCGTCGCCGCTGTCTGCCACCTCGACGACCGCATCGTCGTCCTCGACCGGATGATGACGTGGAGCGGCACGCGGGAGACCCCCGTGCGCCTCCAGCACGTCGAGGACTGGCTCGCCGAGGCCCACCGAACGTACGTCGGCGCACGGGTCGTCTTCGATCCCTGGCAGGCCGTTGGACTTGCGCAGCGTCTCGCGGATCGCCGCGTCCATGTCCGGGAGTTCCCGTTCACCGCCCAGTCGGTGGGACGGCTGGCCGTGACGCTCTTCAACGCGATCGGCGACCACTCGCTCGCGATCCCGCCCGACGAGGAGCTCGTCGACGAGCTCTGCTCCGTGCGCCTCCGCGAGACGTCGCCCGGCGTCGTTCGGCTCGACCACGACGCCGACCGGCACGACGACCGCGCGGTCGCGCTGGCGCTCGCAGTTCACGCGCTGATCGAGCGACCGCCTCCTCGCTCGCGGACGTCGGGGCTGCGCGACCTGGTCGCCGCGAACGCGTCCCTCGCCGGAGCTGGCTCGTGGAATCCCGATCGAGTCCCGTCGCCTCGGTCCGGCTTCGCGGTCGTCGGCCGGGACGGCGCCTGGGAGGAGAGGAGCTACTAGCCGTGTCGTTGCGCCGTGCTAGGAGCGAGGTCGAAGGGATCGGATTCGTGAGCGACGACGAGCTGCGCGAGTGGAGGCGGCGACTACTCGTCGACCTGCGCTTCGACCCAGGCGTCAGAGAGACGCTCGACGACGTCGAGCGAGAGGTCGCGCACCGCCGCCGGCAGGGAGGAGGAGGACGACCATGTCTGACAGGCTGATTCGTCGGCTGCGCGACCTGGTGATCGACCGCGTCGCGCTCGTGCCGGCGGGCGACGATCCCGAGGCTCGAATCGTGCTGTGGAAGGCGAAGCGAACGAAGCGGGGACCGATGGGACCGGAGACGGAGCGCAAGGTGCTGGCCGCGATCGGGGCGCTCGGAGAGCGACGCGAGCGAACGACGGCCGCGACGGAGGACGTCCGGCGTCGGGCGGAGGCGCTGCTCGGCTCGGGCGGCACCGACGTCGAGAAGGCGGCGACCGCCGTCGCGACTCTCGAGGCGATGGTGGAGAAGTACGTCGACCGGCATCCCGGCCGCCCGGGCCACGAGACGACGGGAGCGATGGGCTTGAACGCCATCGCCTCCACGCCCGAGGGCCGCGCGGCCATGGAGGCCGTCCGCGCCGAGGGAGCGCCCGCGGACAAGCTCTTCCGGAAGGCGTTCGCGATGCCCGAGCCGGAGCAGGAGCCGGAGCCGATCCGAACCGGCGGCCAGGAGCGGCTCGAGCAGCTCGCGCGGACCGTCGCGAAGGCCGAGGGACGACGGAGGCGCAGGCGCTCCTCAGGGTCCTGAAGACCGCTGAGGGCCGGACCGCCTACGCGGAGGATCGGCGCGAGCGGGAGGCGGCCCTCGCCTGAAACGTCCGGGGCGGGGGGCGTCCTTCCGGAGGCGATGCTCTGGACCGTCGGTCGCCCTTCGACGGCAGGGCGCGGGCTCCGACCCGCCGCCCGGCCGGGCTGCGACCGCGGTCCCGCCTCCCTCTCGCGCCCCCCGCTCCCGGACCCACGATCGGCCGGTGAGCTCGACGCCGGACCGTGGACCTACGGGGGCTGGAGGTCGCGCCCGGGCACTGGGCGCACCGGGAGCCCACGCCTCACCACGAACCTACGGGGGCTGG
The DNA here is from genome assembly GCA_050692535.1 of Actinomycetota bacterium. Classification (GTDB taxonomy): domain Bacteria; phylum Actinomycetota; class UBA4738; order UBA4738; family HRBIN12; genus CALGFI01. The sequence goes on from JBOGVL010000022.1 coordinate 11,455, forward strand.
AGGTCGCGCCCGGGCACTGGGCGCACCGGGAGCCCACGCCTCACCACGAACCGACCGTCTTGGGTGATGGCCCCGGTTCGACTGACCGCCTATCCTTCGGTCCGTGTGGACCCGCCAGGGCCCCGGGCTAAAGCAAGAGCCCGGCGGTGCCGACTATTTCTGCGCAGGTCAGCGGGTACTTCATCCGTCGTATGCGGGCTACGGTCGTACGCTGATGACGCGAGTAGGGCTAAGTGAGATAGCCTTGCCGTCCCTCGTGAGGAGGTTCCTGGCTCCGTGAGCGTCTCGCCAAAGGCCCGGCCCTACCGCTCGACCAACGTCTACGTGTCCCGCGGAAGGGCTGACGCCGTTCTTCGCGGTATGGCACGCGCGTTCGACCTCAACGGCGTCCTGAGCCGCGAAGCGGCACGCAGGATCGCTCGAAACTCCTCCAGTAGGAGCCTGAGGTCAGACTGGCAGAAGGTCGGTCGCCACCTTCGCGATGCAACGTCCCACGTCGTCACGGACGCCGGACTCAACAAGCGGTAGAGGCTGTCTTTGCCGGACCCGCCGGACGAACAGCCCAGCTTGCCCAAGGATTCCGACGACCCAACTAAGAGGGGCGATTCCTCGACACAAGACCAGTCATCGTCGGAATCTGACCAAGCCGAGATTGAGGTCCTCGAGGGAGAAATCGAGGAGACCGCCGAACGAGTAGCAACCCGCGCGGTCGAGCACATTGTCGCCGAGGAGTGGTGGGTAGGCGTCCTGCCCCATCCAAAGCACCTGGAAGTCTATGAGCGGATTCTGCCGGGACTTGCGAACCGCATCGTCCAGATGGCGGAGAATGAGCAGAAGCACCGCCAAGGGCTTGAGAGTCGCGCCATGGGGCTGGAGGAAACCCTTGGCAAGCGCGGTCAATTCCTCGCGTTCGGCGTGGTGATTTCCGCTCTCGTCGTGGCGCTTGTGCTCGGCCTCGCTGAGCAGCCGGTTGCAGCGTCCATCGTCGCGGGAGCAGGACTCAGCGGCTTGGTTGGCCTCTTTCTGAAGCGCCATCGAACCGAGGCGGAAGAGACCGAAGGTGGCCCTTCCTTTCCCTTTCCGAGGCGAAAGAAGAAGGAAGGGGATCAGGGGGCCAAGGAGCTTCCCGCTGCCAAGGACTCTCCCGATGGGCAAGCGGCGGGCGGGACTGATCCGGGGAACACTGGCTAGAAGCTACCGCGCGACGATGAACAGGTGCTCGGCGGGCTCGGAGAGCGGCGGCAGGTCGAGAGGGTCCCAACCCGCGATCACCGTCACCGTGGCCTCCTCCCCGAGAGGCGCCTGCGCGACCGGCGAGAAGCCGACGTAGAACGGGCGGAGCAGCGTCGGTCGGCGGAGCGTGCCCACCACCGGACAGCCCACCTCGAACGACGGCTCCGTCGCGTTCGCGTAGACCCTCAACCTGCCGGACTCCGCGCCCCGAGCTGGGATGGCGAGATCGCGCTCGGAGCCGGACGTTCGGGGAGCCCGAGGGTACGGCGCGAGCCCGGCGAACCGGGAGCAGGTCATCGTGGCGATGTGGTGGCCTCCGAGCTCGCCAAGCGGAGTCCCGAGCATCGGCCCCGCCTCTTGCCCCTCAGATCGCACGTGCACCCGCCCCGTCTCGTGGATGGAGAGCTTGGGCGGCAGGCTCGATCGCTCCTGGTCGTCGACGCGGATGGTCGACTGCATGGCCCCGGCGGGCAGGACGTGGCGGCCGAAGAAGTAGCGACCGGACGGCCCGAAGGCGTGGAGGTACAGGCTCGCGTCGCTGGCCGAGAATCCGACCTTGCAGAGCCGGAGGAGTTGCCCGTCCAGCTCGACGAGCACCCGCAAAGCCCGGACGTTCTCCCCCATCGAACGGCCTCCCAACCGAGGATGATCGTGCTACCCACGTGCTACCCAACGCCCGCCGACGGAATCGGACGACGGCGGTTCAAGCCGTGCCGAGGCTGCGTGAAATGCGAGGTCAGACGCACAGGAGCCCACTGGGTGGGACCGGACCGGACGGCTCTCGCCGAATCCTAAGTCCGGCGCGTCTGCCGGGTTCCGCCACTCTCGCGCATCGATGCTCCGAGGTGCCGGTGAAGTCTACGGCGGCGGAGCCGGTTCTTAGTCCCAGGCGGCGATGATCATCGCGGTGATCAGCAGCCCGACCAGGTGGTAGCCCCCGGAGATCAGCGCAGATACCATCGGCTTCGGCTTGCCGGTCTCGAAGATCCCTCCGAGGATCGTGATCGAGAGCGCGTAGCCCACGCCGAGGACGACCCCGAGCTGGATGCCCTCGGTGAGCTCGTTGGACCGGGTGCCGACGACGAGCATCCCGGTCGCCACCGCGGCGACGAAGCAGGTCAGCAGCGGGCTCAGATAGATCGCCGGGCTCGGCCGCTGTCCCTCGGGCATCTGGATCCCCGAGGACTCTATCCATGCCCTCCCCAAGACCGGAGGCGCGTACCAGATCGATCCCAGCACGAAGTACGCGATCGCCGCCACGATGACGGCCAGCCAGTTCAGCTCGCCAAGCGTGTCGAAGGTCATCGGCTCCCTCCCGTCGTCCGATCCCGTCGATGAACCCTACCCGGGTGTGCCGGTGAGCGCGTTGCACCCCGCGCCTCGACGGAGTGGCCGGGCCGAACCACGGGGAAACCGGGGGAACGAGGTGGCTTTCTCCTCGACTTCCCCGGGGCCGCTGAAGCTCGCCCCCCGAGGCGCCGACCGTAGAGGGCGACCGAAGGAGCCCGCATGTCCAGGAAGCGTCGTCGCACCCGCTCCCGACCCCGCCGCATCCGGGACGACCGCCGTCTCGGCTACTCGATGGTGACGGCGGTCGAGCGCTTCCTCGACACGTTCTCTCCGCCGTTCGTCGTGATCCTGGGCCTGCTGTTGATGGCGCTCATCGGCCTCGTCGACGCCGTGACCGGCGCGTTCGCCGTGGGCGTCTTCTACCTCGTCCCGATCGGCCTGGTCACGTACTCGCGCGGGCGCTGGGTCGGCACGCTGATGGCCGCCGCCGCCGCGTTGGCCTGGGGCGGCGTCGAGCTCGCGCAACACGTGACGACGTGGGACTCGGGTGTCACCTACTGGAACTTCCTCACGCGCTTCTACGTGTACGAGGCGATCGTGCTCCTCGTGGCGCCCATGCGGGACGTCGTGCTTCGGGAGCGGGAGGTCGCGACCCGCGAGGCCGAGGCCGCGGCGAAGCTCCGGGCGCTGAACGAGTTCCGCCGGAACCTCGGGGCGGAAGAGGAGGCCAAGCTGGCCGGCCTCGAGGCGATGGTGGAGCTCCGCCTCGCCAAGACCGAGGCCGAGATCGCGGTGACCAGCTTCTAACCATACGTCTCCACTCCGGGTGGCAAGATGGGCGCCGTGTTCCGGCGCCCGCTTGCCGTCCTCGTGCTCCTCGCGCTCGCGCTCGCCGCCTGCGACGTCTCCGGCGGCGAGGATCGGCTCCGCCGGGTCGCCGAGTCCCGGCGGATCGAGCCGAGCAGCCCCCCCGAGGCCTTTGGGGTCACGCCGGCGCCGGAGGCGATCCCGCTGGACGGAAACGTCGTCGCCGTCCCGCACGAGCGGTACACGCCGATGTGGGAGCAGCCCGGCTCGAGCGAGGAGGCCGACTTCGCGCTCGACACGCGGAACCCGAACGGCCAGCTCGCCCCCCTGCTGGTCGAGGCGGCCGCGCTCGTCAACGGGGCGACGTGGTACGAGGTCCTCCTCCCGCTGCGCCCGAACGGCACGACGGCGTGGGTCCGCGCCGGCGACATCGACGTGCGCGAGCGCACCGAGCGGATCGAGGTCGACCTCTCGGAGCGCACGCTTCGGCTCTTCGACGGCGACGAGCTCGTCCACCGCTTCGACGTCGGGGTGGGGACTCCGGAGACTCCGACCGGCACCGGTCGCTTCTTCGTTTGGGTGAAGGTCTCGTACGCAGATCCGAGCGGCCCATTCGGTTCCGCGGCGCTCGGGCTGTCCGGGTTCTCGCCGGTCCTGTCGGACTGGCCGGGGGAGGGGCGGATGGCCGTCCACGGCACGGCGGACCCGAGTGACCGCGGCCGTGCCGTCTCTCACGGATGCGTCCGGGTCTTCAACGACGACCTTGATTCCCTCGTCGACGTCCCGCTCGGGACGCCCGTGGAGATCCGCGCGTAGACGAATCAGGCGGAGCCGGTGAAGGAGCCGAGGTGCCGCAGCTTGTCCGGGTTGCTGACAGCTCGGAGGGTCTGGACCATGTCGTCGGCGATGTCGAGCGAGACCGCGGCGACCGGTCGGCCGTCCGGTCCGAAGAACAGGGCTCCCGTC
>JBOGVL010000023.1:0-15449 GCA_050692535.1 Actinomycetota bacterium
GGTGACGGGCTCTTCGGCCTCGCTGCGGATCACCAGCTCCTTGAGGTTGAGGATCACGTCGGTGGTGTCCTCAGTCACCTTCGGGATCGTCGAGAACTCGTGCAGCACGCCCTCGATCCGGACCGAGCTGATCGCGGCCCCCGGGATCGACGACAGCAGCGTGCGGCGGAGCGAGTTCCCGATCGTGTAGCCGAACCCCGGCTCGAGGGGTTCGATGACGAACTTCGAACGCGTCGGGGAGGCGGACTCCTCCTGGATCTGCGGTCTGGCGACGATGAACACTGCGTAACCTCCTCCGGCGGGGGATCATCCACACCTTCCCCGCCTCGTCCTTCCATGGGGCTATCGCTTCGTTGCTTGAGCCCCTTACGACCCGCGTCGACTCGCGGGCCCGGCCCGGCGCGTCAGACGCGCCGGCGCTTCTTCGGCCGGACGCCGTTGTGCGGCACCGGCGTGACGTCCTGGATGCCCGCGACCTCCAGGCCGGCAGCCGCGAGCGATCGGATCGCGGTCTCGCGACCCGAACCCGGGCCCTTCACGAACACGTCGACCTTCTGCAGGCCGTGCTCCTGCGCCTTTCTGGCCGCGGCCTCGGCCGCGAGCTGGGCCGCGAACGGGGTGGACTTGCGGGAGCCCTTGAACCCCACGTTCCCGGCGCTCGCCCAGGAGATCGTGTTGCCTTGCAGGTCGGTGATCGTGACGATCGTGTTGTTGAACGTCGACTTGATGTGGGCCTGCCCGTGGACGACGTTCTTCTTCTCGCGACGTTTGGTCTTCTTGGGCTTCGGCTTCGCCATCAGGTGCCCCCTCTACTTCTTCGTGGCCTTCTTCTTGCCGGCCACGGTCTTGCGGGGGCCCTTGCGGGTCCGCGCGTTCGTGTGTGTGCGCTGCCCGCGCACCGGCAGGCTGCGACGATGCCGGACTCCCTGGTAGCTGCCGATCTCGATCTTCCGCTTGATGTCCTGCGCCACCTCGCGGCGAAGGTCGCCCTCGACCTTGTAGGTCCGGTCGATGAACTCTCGGATCCGACTGACCTCGTCCTCGGACAGGTCGCGCACCTTGGTGCCGCCCTCGACCCCGGAGCCCTGAATGATCTCGAAGGCGCGGGTCGGACCGATCCCGTAGATGTAGCGGAGCGCGATGTCCACACGTTTGTCGCGGGGAAGGTCGACGCCTGCGATACGAGCCACGATGGTTCCCTTCTGTCCCGGCTAGCCCTGCACCTGCTTGTGCCGCGGGTTCGGGCAGATCACGCGGATCCGACCGCGCCGGCGGATGACCTTGCACCGGTCGCACATCCTCTTCACCGACGGACGGACCTTCATGATGCGAGCCGCTCCTTCTCCCGAAACTACCGCGCCGCCTGCGCCCTCATTTGTACCGGTACACGATCCTGCCGCGCGCGAGGTCGTACGGCGACAGCTCGACCAGCACCCGGTCCCCGGGCAGGATCCGGATGTAGTGCATCCGCATCTTCCCCGAGATGTGCGCCAACACGTTGTGCCCGTTCTCGAGTTGCACCCGGAACATCGCGTTCGGGAGCGGCTCGGTGACCGTTCCCTCGACCTCGATGGCGTCTTTCTTCGGCAAGCTCCGCGTGTTCCTCGTTCCCGGGCACGCCGACCCACCCTCGGGCGAGCCGGAACCACCTCCGGACGGAGGCGGCTTGTCAGTATAGGGGACGCCGGCCGATACCGTCCATGACCTGGGCAAACGGTCACCGCTCGGCGCCGCGCCGGGCGCCGGAGGCCGTCTGACCTGCGGGTTCGCCCCTCACCCCACGCCGGGAGGTGAGGGCGGCGGGACGTCGACCGGCGGCGCCGGCGCGTCCGAGGCCTCCCCGAGGACGATGACGGGCTCCTCGGCCGGCTCGTGGGGCAGGATCGCGTCGAGCTCGAGGAGCGAGATCCGCATCCGGTCACGGATGGCCCGCGCCTGGCTGAGGGTCAGCTCGCGCAGAGGCGCCAGCTGCGCCTGGACGTCCTCCGCCTCCTTCCGCGCCTCGCCGAGCAGCAGCTCGACCTGGGCCCGAGCGCGTTCCTCGGCGCCCTGCGCCTCCAGCCGCATCCGGGCGGCCTCCGTCCGCGCCTCCGCGACGATGCCGGTGGCGTCGAGCTCGGCTCGCCGCCGGAGACGCTCGACCTCGCGGTCGAAGCCGTGGACGAGCTCCATGACGTGCTCGGATACACCCTCGTAGGGATCGCGCTCGACCGTGGCCGGCGAATCGTGCTCGGTCCGTGCGTCGGCGAGCTCGCGTCGTGCCTCCGCCAGCTCGATCAGGGCCTGTTCGAGCCGGGACTCGAGCTCATCGGCGCGCCCGGCGGAACGGCTCGCGCGGTCCTCCGCGCGGCTCAGACGCTCCTGGACCTGCTCCCGGTCGAACCCCCGTCGCACGATCCGGAACGGGGGCTCCGTGGCGCTCTGCTCGGTCGCCCGCGTCAGATCGGTCTGTTCCTCGACCATCGTCCCTCTTTCGAGCAACGGGAAAGAAGGTGACACCCCTCCGGGGGAAACGTACTCCGATCGGGCTACCCCGAGTAGGGACCGAAAGTCGGAATCTCGGCTCGAGACCCGGCCCGGCTACCTCGCGGTGAGGACCTCGTGGCCGTCGGCGGTCACGGCGATCGTGTGCTCGAAGTGCGCCGAGAGCGAGCCGTCCTCGGTCACGACGGTCCAGTCGTCGGCCAGGACCCGCGTCTGCCACCCGCCGACGTTGACCATCGGCTCGACCGCGATCACCAGGCCGGGCTTCAGCTGGGGTCCGCGGCCGGGCTCGCCGTAGTTGGGGATCTGCGGTTCCTCGTGGAGGCTGCGGCCGATCCCGTGACCGACGTACTCCCGCACGACCGAGAAGCCCGCGCCCTCGGCGACCTGTTGGACCGCGGCGCCGATGTCCGAGAGCCGCCCGCCGGGTCGGATCTGGGAGATGCCGGCCTCGAGCGCCTCCTCCGTCGCCCGCACGAGCTTGTCGGCCTCGGCCGACGGGGGCTCGCCGACGATCACGGTGACGGCGGAGTCGGCGTGGAATCCCTCGACGACGGCGCCGAAGTCCAAGGACAGCAGGTCGCCCTCGGCGACCACCCGCTTGCCCGAGGGGATGCCGTGGACGATCTCCTCGTTGAGCGACGTGCAGATCGACGCCGGGAACGGCACACGCCCTCCCCCGCCGCGGTACCCCTTGAACGACGGCGTCGCGCCGCGCTCGAGGATGTAGGTCTCCGCTACCCGATCGAGCTCCGCCGTCGTGATCCCCGGCCGGACGGCCGCCACGACGCGATCGATCGTCCCGGCGACGATCCGCCCGGCCTTGCGCATCCGGCCCACCTCGTCGGCCGACTTGTAGATGATCATCCGTAGTCCTCGGTGAGATCGGCGATTGCCTCGATCGTGCGGTCGGCCACGACCTCCTCGGGGGCCTCGGAGTCGATGTCGCGCAGCAGGCCCCGCTCCCAGAAGTACAAGACGAGCGGCTTCGTCTCGCGATGGTAGATCTCGAGCCGGCGCTGGATCGTGGCCTCGTCGTCGTCGGTCCTCGTCAGGAGCTCGTGTCCGCAGACGTCGCAGATGCCGGCCACGCGCGGCGGCTTGAACTCCGTGTTGTAGCTGCGCTTGCAGTTGGGACAGGTCAGCCGCGCCATCAAGCGTTTGACCGCGATCTGGTCCGAGATCTTGAAGTTCAGCACGGCCGACAGCGGGCGCCCCGCGGCCGCCAGCGCGCGCTCGAGCGCCTGCGCCTGCGGAACCGTTCGGGGGAACCCGTCCAGGATGAACCCCTCGCGTGCGTCGGCCTCGTCGAGCCGCCCGAGGACCATCTTCGTGGTGATGTCGTCCGGCACGTACTCGCCGCGGTCGACGTACTCCTTCGCCGCCAGGCCGAGCGGCGTCGCGTGCGTGATCTGCTCACGGAAGATGTCGCCGGTCGCGATGATGGCCAGGCCGTAGCGGTCGGCCAGCCGCCTCGCCTGCGTCCCCTTCCCCGCGCCCGGAGGGCCGAGCAGGATGATCCGCATGGCCGCCGGCCTAGCTCAGGAAGCCCTCGTAGTGACGCATGAGCAGCTGCGACTCGAGCTGCTTCATGGTCTCGAGCGCAACCCCCACGGTGATGAGCAGCGAGGTCCCTCCGAACGGGAACTGTTGCACCGGAAGGAAGAACGCGAAGAAGATCGCGGGCAGCAGCGCGATGGCCGCCAGGAAGAGCGAGCCGGGCAGCGTGATTCGCGTCAGCACGAAGCTCAGGTAGTCGGCGGTCGGCGGCCCCGGACGGATCCCCGGGACGAAGCCGCCGTACTTCCTGAGGTTGTCGGCGGTGTCGACGGGGTTGAACGCGATCGCCGTGTAGAAGTAGGCGAAGAAGACGACCAGCAGACCGTAGACGGTCATGTACACGAAGCTGCGCTGGTTGGTCAGGTAGTTGTTCACCAGGTTCTGGAACCACTCCGCGTGGTACACGCTGGCCAGCAGCGTCGGGAAGTACAGCAGCGAGCTGGCGAAGATGATCGGGATCACGCCGGACTGGTTGACCTTCAGCGGGATGTACGTGCTGCCGCCCGACGTCATGCGGCGGCCGACCACCCGTTTGGCGTATTGCACCGGGATCCGTCGCTGGCCCTGCTCGATGAAGATCACGGCCACGATGATCGCGAGCCCGATCAGCAGGATCGTCACGAACTTCGCGGTCCCACCCGTGAGCAGGATCGCGCGCCCGTCCTGCGGCAGTCGCGAGATCACGCTCGCGAAGATGAGGATGGACATCCCGTTGCCGATCCCCCGTTGCGTGATGAGCTCGCCCATCCACATGATCGTGGCGGTCCCCGCGGTCATGATCAGCACGATCAGCGCGATGTTCGGGGCCGTGAACTCGCCGTCGGGGAAGATGTTGACGCTCGCGAGCTGCGGGGAGCCCGAATGGAACAGGAAGACGAGCCCCGTGGACTGGAGCAGCGCGAGCACGACCGTGACGTACCGCGTCCACTGGTTGATCTTCTTGGTCCCCTGCTCGCCCTGCTTCTGCCACTGCTCGAGCTTGGGGATCACCACGGTGAGCAGCTGCATGATGATCGAGGCCGTGATGTAGGGCATGATCCCGAGCCCGAACACCGCCACGTTGGTCAGCGCACCGCCGGAGAAGAGGTCGATGAAGCTCAGGAAGCCCGTGGCGCCCTGATCCGCGAGCGCGTTCTGGAGCAGCGTGATGTCCACGACCGGGACCGGCACGTGCGAGCCGAGCCGGTACACCGCGATGATGAACAGCGTGAAGAAGATCTTGTTCCGAAGATCCGGAACCTTGAACGAGTTGACGAAGGCGCGGAGCACGAGGTCCCTATCCTACCCCTGGGTGCCGATCACCTCGGCCCGGCCACCCGCCTGCTCGATCTTCGCCTTCGCGGCGTCCGAGAAGGCGTGAGCCCGAACGGTGAGGGGCTTGTCGAGTTCGCCGCGCGCGAGGATCTTCACGGGGCGGCCCTTGCGCACCAGGCCGTGCTGGAACAAGGCGGCGGGGTCGACCTCCCCCGTGCCGAACACCTTGCCGAGCGTCTCGACGTTGACGACCGCGTACTCCACCCGGTTGGGGTTCGTGAACCCCTTCAGCTTGGGAACGCGCCGCTGGAGCGGCATCTGGCCGCCCTCGAACCCCGGCTTGGGGTTGTGCTTGGCGAGGTAGCCCTTGGTGCCCCGGCCGGCGGTCTTGCCGCGGACCCCGGCCCGGCCGCGCCCGACGCGCTTGCGGTCCTTCTTCGAGCCCTCGGCGGGCTTCAGGTGGTGGAGCTTCATCTCTCGTCTCCCGTCCCGCCCGAGCGCTTCGCGCTCTCCCCAGCGTCTCCCGTCCCGCCCGAGCGCTTCGCGCTCTCATCGGCGGAGACCTCCTCCACCTCGACGAGATGGCGGACCTTCGCGATCATGCCCCGGATCTCCGGCCGGTCCTCCTTGAGGATCGAGTCGTTGATCCGGTGGAGCCCGAGCCGCCGGACGGTGTCCTTCTGGTCCCTCGGTCGGTGGATGACGCTCCGCACCTGTGTGACCCGGAGCCGGCTCATCGGCGCCCCGTCCTCGGCCCGCCGGGGCCCCTCGGGTTGGGCGAGGCCTCGGCCTGGTCTCCGTAGACCTCCTCGAGCTTTGCGGCTCGGGTGGCCTGCAGGCGCTCCTGCGCGGCCAAGACGGCGTCGACCATCGGCTTGGGCGCCACCTCGTGGATCTGGCGACCGCGCAGCCGGGCGACCTCCTCGGGGCGCTTCAGGCTCTTCAGCCCCGTCATGGCCGCCTTGACGATGTTGATGGCGTTGGAGGAGCCGAGCGACTTCGAGAGGATGTCCTTGATCCCGGCGCACTCGACGAGCGCGCGGACGGCGCCCCCGGCAATGACGCCAGTTCCGGGCGCGGCCGGCTTCAGCAGCACGACGCCGCCGCCGTCCTCCCCCGTCACCTGGTGCGGGATCGTGGTGCCCATCATCGGGACCTCGAACATCTTCCGCTTGGCCTCCTCGACGCCTTTCGCGATCGCGGCGGGCACCTCCTTGGCTTTGCCATAGCCCAGGCCGACGCGGCCGGCCCCGTCGCCGACGACGACGAGCGCGGCGAACGAGAAGCGGCGGCCGCCCTTCACGACCTTGGCGACGCGGTTGATCGAGATCACTCGCTCCTCGTAGATGCTCTTCTCGCCTTGCGTGTCGTACCGGCGCATCAGATCCGCAGTCCCTTCTCTCGGGCCCCCTCGGCCAGCGCTGCGACCCGGCCGTGGAAGAGCCGGCCGCCGCGATCGAACACGACTCGTTCGATTCCGGACGCCTTCGCGCGCTCGGCGATCAGCTCGCCGACCGCCTTCGCCACGTCGGTCTTCCCGTCACCGCCGCCTTTGACCTCGCGGTCGGAGGCGAAGGTCAGCGTGCGTGCCGAGTCGTCGTCGATCAGCTGCGCATAGATGTGGCGATTGGATCGGTAGACGGCCAGGCGGGGTCGATCCGCCGTGCCGTTGATCTTCCGGCGGACCCGCGAATGCCGGCGGACCCGCGCTCCACGCTTGGTCTTGGCGTCCATCACGCGGCCCCCGTCTTCGCGGCCTTGCCGGCCTTCTTGCGCACGAACTCGTTCTCGTACCGGATCCCCTTGCCCTTGTACGGCTCGGGCTTGCGGACCTTCCGGATGTTGGCGGCGATCTCGCCGACCAGCTGCTTGTCGTTGCCCCGGACCACGATTGCGGTCGGGCTGGGCGTCTCGAACTCGATCCCCTCGGGCGCCGGGACCACGACCGAGTGCGAGTACCCCACCTGGAGCTCGAGGTCGCCGCTCTTCATCGCGGCGCGGTAGCCCACGCCGACGATCGCCAGCCGTTTCTCGTACCCCTTGGTCACGCCTTCCACCATGTTGGCGATCAGCGTGCGCGTGAGGCCGTGCAGGCTGCGATGGAAGCCCTCGTCGCTCGGCCGCTCGACCCGCACGGCGGCGTCCTCCCGGATGACCTTCATCTCGGGATGCAGGCGCTGGCTCAGGCTCCCGCGAGGACCCTTCACGGTCACCACGGAGTCGTCGCCGATCTCCACGTCGACGCCGCTCGGGATCTCGATGGGTTGTCTGCCGATCCTGCTCATCGCTCGCCTCTCATCACCAAACGTACGCCAGGACCTCGCCGCCGATGCCTTTGCGGGAGGCGTCTCGGTCGGTCATCACGCCATGCGACGTCGAAACGAGCGCGATCCCGAGGCCGCCGAGCACCCGTGGGAGGCCGTGCCGCCCCGCATAGATCCGGCGGCCGGGCTTGCTGACTCGCTTCAGGCCCGTGATCGTGCGCTCGCGCTTGGCCCCGTACTTGAGCGTGACACGCAGGACGCGCTCGATCCCTTCGCCCTCTTCACCGTAGGACGTGATGAAGCCCTCGGCCTGCAGGATCCGCAGGATCGACTCGTTCATCCTGGACGCCGGCACTGCGAGGTCGTCCTTGAACGCGAGGTTCGCGTTCCGGATGCGCGTCAGCAGGTCGCCGATGGGATCGGTGACGTTGGTCGCCAGCTTCACCATGAAGCCTTGGTCACCCCCGGCAGCTCACCGGCGTGCGCAAGCTCTCGGAAGCAGACGCGGCAGAGCAGGAACTTGCGGTACACGGCGCGGGCGCGCCCGCACCGGGCGCACCGGGTGTACTCGCGCACCTTGAACTTGCCCTGTCGCTGCTGCTTGTTGACCAGCGTCTTCTTCGCCATGCTGCTCCGTCCTAGGACGCGACCGCCGTCGCCACCGGCGCCCCCTCGAAGGGGAAGCCGAGCGCGATCAGCAGCGCGCGACCCTCGTCGTCCGTCCTCGCGGTCGTCACGACCGTGATGTCCATCCCTCGGACCTTGACCACCTTGTCGTAGTCGATCTCCGGGAAGATCAGCTGCTCGGTCAGCCCGAGCGTGTAGTTGCCGTGTCCATCGAAAGCGCCGGGGTTCAGCCCCCGGAAGTCTCGGATCCGCGGGATCGCGATCGCGACGAGGCGATCGAGGAACTCCCACATCCGGTCCCCCCGCAGGGTGACCCTCGCGCCGATCGGCATGCCCTCACGCAACTTGAACCCGGCGATGGACTTCCGGGCCTTGGTGATCACCGGCTTCTGCCCGGTGATGATCGTGAGGTCGTCGACCGCGGCCTCCAGCATACGACCGTCCTTGATGGCGTCCCCCACCCCCATGTTCAGGATGACCTTGTCCAGGCGCGGGACCTGCATCGGGTTCGACAGGCCGAGCTCGCGCTGCAGCCTGGCCAGCACCTCGTCGCGGAAGCGGGCCTTCATGCGCGGCGTGTACCGCTGATCGCTCACAGGTCCTCCCCGCACTTGCGGCAGATCCGCATCTTCGTGCCGTCCTGCTCGATCCGATGGCCGACACGGGTGGGCTTGCCGCAGGTCTTGCAGACCACCTGCACGTTCGAGATGTCGATGAACATCTCCGTGTCGATGATGCCGCCCTGCTGGAGCTGCGAGCCGCTCGTCGAACGTTTGCCGGTCGTTCGCTGGTGCTTCTTGGCCATGGCCGCGCCCTCGACGAGGATCCGGCCGTCGCTCGGCAGCACGCGAATCACGCGACCCGTGTGGCCACGGCTCTTGCCGGCCATCACCTTAACGGTGTCGTCCCTCTTGATGTCGACTCCCGGCATCTACAGCACCTCCGGGGCGAGCGAGATGATCTTCATGAACCGCTTCTCCCGCAGCTCTCGCGCGACCGGCCCGAAGATCCGGGTGCCGCGCGGGTTGCGCTGCTCGTTGATGAGCACGACGGCGTTGTCGTCGAACTTGATGTACGACCCGTCGGGCCGGCGGCGCTCCTTGGCGGTACGCACGACGACGGCCCGGACGACCTCGCCCTTCTTCACGCCGCCGCCGGGCAGGGCGTCCTTGACCGAGCCGACGATCACGTCGCCGACCCGTGCGTAGCGCTTGTGACTACCGCCCAGGACGCGGATGCACAGGACCTCCTTGGCCCCGGTGTTGTCCGCCACCTTGCAGCGCGTCTCCTGCTGGATCACCGATTCCCCTTACTTGGCCCGCTCGACGATCTCGACGATGCGCCATCGCTTCGTCTTGGAGAGCGGGCGAGTCTCCATGACGCGCACCGTGTCGCCCAGGTGCGCGTCGTTGTTCTCATCGTGCGCGGCAAGCTTGTTCGAGCGCGCGACGGTTTTCTTGTACAAGGGGTGGCGTACCTTGCGGTCGATGCGGACCAGGACGGTCTTGTCCATCTTGTCGGACACGACCACGCCCGTTCGCACCTTGCGCCGGCCCCGCGCCGCCGCGGGTGCCGGTTCCGACGCGGTGGTCCGCTCCTTGGCCGCCGGCCGCTCCACCGTCGGTGTCGGCTGCGTCTGGTCCTGCTCGTTCACCGCTCCTCCTCCTGCCCGGCTCCCGCCGCGGCGGCCCCGAGGGCCCCGAGCTCGCGCTCGAGATCCCGTTCGCGCAGGATGGTCAGGATCCGCGCGACGTCGCGGCGAACGTCCTTGATGCGCATCGGGTTGTCGAGCTGGCCCGTCGCGAGCTGAAACCGGAGGTTGAACAGCTCCTCCTTGGAGGCATCGAGCCGCTCGAGCAGCTCCTCGTCGCCGAGGTCGCGGAGCTCGCGCACCTTGGCCACTACTCCCCACCTCCCGCCCGCGTGATGAACTTCGTCTTGATCGGCAGCTTGTGCGCCGCGCGGGTCATCGCCTCGCGGGCGAGACTCTCGGAGACGCCGGACAACTCGAACATGACCCGGCCCGGCTTGACGACCGCGACCCAGCCCTCCGGGTTGCCCTTGCCCGAGCCCATGCGGGTCTCGGCCGGCTTCTTCGTGTAGGGCTTGTCCGGGAAGATGTTGATCCACACCTTCCCGCCACGCCGGATGTGCCGCGTGATCGCCACACGCGCGGACTCGATCTGTCGGTTGGTGATCCACGCCGCGTCGAGCGCGACGAGGCCGAAGTCGCCGAAGTGGACCTCGGTCCCGCCCTTGGCCCGGCCGCGCCGCCGACCCCGGTGCACCTTGCGGTGCTTGACCTTCTTGGGGGCGAGCATCAGCTCTTGGCCTCCCCATCCTTGGCTTCGTCCACGCCGGACGGCGGCTCCGGCTCATCGGTGGCGGCCGGCTCCACCGCCGCCACGTCGGCGGCGGACTCCGCCGCTGCGGCCTCCTCCGTGGAGGCCTGCCCCGCCGTCGGGGCGTCCTCGGCCGTCGGGGCGTCCTCGGCCGTCGGGGCGTCCTCGGCCGTCGGGGATCCTTCCGCCGTCGGGGCCTCCTCCGCGTCGGCTTCCGCGGTCTCCGTGGCCGGCGCCTCGGCGGGGGACGGCTCGGGCGCCTCGACCTCGGCCGCCTCCCGCTCGTCGGTGATCAGCGCGCCGGTGGAGGCGCCTCCGCCGCTGGAGACCTGGGCGAGCGCGCGGGCGCGCAGCCGCTCGGTCTCCTGCTCCGCCTGCGGGATCTCGTCGCCGTGGTAGACCCAGACCTTCACGCCGATCTGCCCGAACGTCGTCTTGGCCTCCGCGGTGCCGAAGTCGATCTTGGCGCGCAGCGTGTGGAGCGGGACTCGCCCTTCGCGGTACCACTCGCGGCGCGACATCTCGGTGCCGCCGAGGCGGCCGCCGCACTGCACGCGCACGCCGAGCGCGCCCGAGCGCATGGCCGTCTGGACAGCCCGCCGCATCGCGCGTCGGAAGCTCACGCGGCCGGCGAGCTGCTCGGCCACGCCCTGCGCGAGCAGCGTCGAGTCGGTCTCGGGACGCGCCTCGGAGGCCGCCGAGTTCATGTCCTCGACCTTGACGTCCACGCGCTTCTTCGTGACCCGCTCGATGTCCTTGCGGATCCGGTCCACCTCCGCGCCCTTACGCCCGATCACGATGCCGGGACGAGCCGTGCGGATGTAGACCCAGATCTGGTCGCCCTTGCGCTCGATGTCGATGCTCGAGATGCCGGCACGCGAGAGCCGGGAACGGATGTGCTTGCGGATCCAGACGTCCTCGTGCAGCTGCGACGCGTAGTCCCGCCCGGCGTACCAGTTGGACTTCCAGGGGTAGATGACCCCGAGCCGGAACCCGTACGGATTGACCTTGTGTCCCACTACTCGTCCTCTCCCAGCGATCGAACCACCAGCGTGATGTGCGACGTGCGCTTCAGGACCTTGGTCGCCCGGCCGTAGGCGCGGGGCCGCCAGCGCTTCAGCGTCGGCCCCTCGTCGACCCAGGCCCGCTCCACGACCAGGTTTTGGGGCGCGACGCCGGGCTGCTGCTCGGCGTTGGCCACGGCCGAGTTCAGCGCCTTCTCGACGGTCTTGGCCGCGCCGAGCGGGCTGAACCGTAGGATCCGGCGGGCCTCCTCGACCTGCCGACCCTTGATCAGGTCGATCGCCCGGCGCGCCTTCATCGGCGTGATCCGGACGTACCGAACGGTGGCCTTGGCTTCCATCTGCTCCCTACCTCGCCGTGCTCGATCGCTCCGCCCGAGCGTGCGAGCGGAACGTCCGTGTCGGCGCGAACTCGCCGAGCTTGTGTCCGACCATCGACTCCGAGATGTACACGGGGACGTGCTTGCGGCCGTCGTGGACCGCGATCGTGTGCCCGACCATCTCGGGCACGATCGTCGAGCGACGCGACCAGGTCCGGAGGACCTTCTTGTCTCCCCGGCGGTTCATCTCGACGACCTTGACCATGAGGTGCTCGTCGACGAACGGCCCCTTCTTGATGCTCCGCGGCATCAGCCACGCCCTTTCCCACGACGCCGGACGATGAGCTTGTTCGACGCCTTGTTCTTGTGCCTCGTCCGGCCCTCTTTCTTGCCCCACGGGCTCGTGGGGTGGCGGCCACCGGAGCTCTTGCCCTCGCCGCCGCCGAGCGGATGGTCGACCGGGTTCATCGCCACGCCGCGAACGGACGGCCGCTTCCGCTTCCACCGGTTGCGCCCCGCCTTGCCGAGCTGGACGAGCTCGTGTTCGGCGTTGCCCACCTCGCCGACGGTTGCCTTGCAGGTCGCGAGGACGAGGCGCATCTCCCCGGAGGGCAGGCGAAGCGTCGCGTACCGGCCTTCCTTGGCCATGACCTGGATGCTCGCGCCGGCCGAGCGAGCCATGCGGGCTCCGGCGCCCGGCTGTAGCTCGACCGCGTGAACGGTGGTGCCGACCGGGATGTTGCGGAGCGGGAGCGCGTTTCCGGGGCGGATGTCCGCGCGCTCGCCCGACATGAGCTTGTCGCCCACGGAGAGGCCGTTCGGCGACAGGATATAGCGCTTCTCGCCGTCCGCGTAGTGCAACAGCGCGATGCGCGCGGTCCGGTTGGGGTCATACTCGATGTGAGCCACCTTGGCCGGCACGCCGTCCTTGTTCCGCTTGAAGTCGACCTTCCGGTAGCGGCGCTTGTTGCCGCCGCCCTGGTGGCGGGTCGTGATCCGGCCGGCCGAGTTCCGGCCGGCCCGGTTGCGGCCCTTCTCGAGCAGCGACTTCTCGGGCGTGCCGCGCGTGATCTCGTCGAACGACGAGACGCTCGCGCCTCGGCGGCCCGGGGTCGTCGGTTTGTACTTGCGAACGGCCATCTGGCTACTTCCCGGTCTCGAAGATCTCGATCGCGTCGCCCTCGGCGAGGGTGACGATCGCGCGCTTCTCGTCGGCCCGCTTGCCCTTGGTGAAACGGCGGCGCTTCACCTTCCCTTTGCGGTTCAGCGTGCGCACGGAGGTCACCTGGACGTTCCAGATCGTCTGGATCGCCTCCTTGATCTCCGTCTTGTTCGCCCGCTTGTCGACCAGGAACGTGTATGTGTTCAGGTCGAGCCCGGCGTAGGACTTCTCGCTCACGACCGGGCGGATGATGACGTCGCGGGCCGTCTTCATTCGACCTCACCACCCTCCGGCTCGGCCGGGGCCCGCGTTCCCTCCGCGGCGGCGGGCCCGGCCTCCGGAGCGCGGCTCCCCTCGACCACGTCCAGTGCGGCCGCGGTGAGCACGACCCGGTCGGCCGCGATCAGTTCGTAGACGCCGAGGCTCTTCGCGTAGGCGACGCGGACGTCCCCGATGTTGCGGAAGGACTTCTCCACCGCCCCGGTCTCGCTCGGCTCCGGCAGCACCAGGAGCACCCGGCCGCCCAGCTCGAGCGTCTCCAGGATCTCGATCGCGCGCCGCGTCTTCGGCTCGTCGAAGCTGAGATCCTCCAGGACGACGAGCTTCCCGCTCTGCAGGGCGTCCGTCAGCGCCGACCGCAGGGCGCCCCGCCGCATCTTCTTGTTGACGCGAAGGTCGTGGTCGCGCGGGTGCGGGCCGTGCACCACGCCGCCCCCGGTCCACTGCGGGGCACGGTTCGAGCCCTGGCGGGCGCGGCCCGTCCCCTTCTGGCGCCACGGCTTGCGGCCGCCCCCCGACACCTCGCCGCGCGTCTTCGTCGAGTGGGTGCCCCGGCGGAGCGAGGCCATGCCGGCGACGACGACCTGGTGCATCAGCGGGACGCTGACCTTGGCCTCGAAGACCTCGGCGGACAGCTCGCGGGTGGCGACCTTCTTGCCGGCGGCGGAGAGCACCTCGACCTTGGCCATCATCGGCCCCCCTTGCCGGCGGGGGCCTTGACCGCGGAGCGGACCATGACGAGACCTCCGCTCGGTCCGGGGACGGTGCCCTTGAGCAGCAGCAGGTTGCGCTCGGGATCCGCCTGGACGACCTCGAGGTTGAGGATCGTCACGCGCTCGTTGCCCATCTGGCCGGCCATGCGCATGCCCTTGAACACCCGTGACGGCGTCGCGCATGCGCCGATCGCACCCGGCGAGCGGTGCTTGCGCTCGGTGCCGTGGCTGCTGGACAGGCCCGCGAAACCGTGCCGCTTCATCACGCCGGCGAAGCCCTTGCCCTTGGAGACCCCGACGACGTCCGCGCGATCGCCGGGCGCGAACACGTCGACCTTGATCTCCTGGCCGGGCGAGTAGCGCTCCGCGTCGTCGGTCCGGAGCTCGACGACGTGACGGGCCGGCCCGACCCCGGCCTTGTCGAAGTGACCGCGCTGCGGCTTGGTCACGGCGTTGGCGCGGGTCTCGCCGAAGACGAGCTGGACGGCCCGATAGCCGTCCTTCTCCTCGGTCTTGACCTGCGCGACGAAGCAGGGCCCCGCCTGGATGACGGTGACCGGCACGGCGCGCGTGTCGTGGAAGATCTGGGTCATGCCCAGCTTCGTCCCGAGGATCCCCTTGAACTCTGCCATCGCTCCTACAGCTTGATCTCGATGTCGACGCCGGCCGAGAGATTCAGGCGCTGAAGCTCCTGCACGGTCTTCGACGTGGCGTCGACGATGTCGATGAGCCGCTTGTGCGTGAGCATCTGGAAGTGCTCGCGGCTGTCCTTGTACTTGTGCGGCGAGCGGATGACGGTGTAGACCGACCGCTCGGTCGGCAGCGGCACCGGACCGACCACCCTCGCGCCGGTACGCGTCACGTGCTCGACGATCTCGCGAGCCGCGACGTCCAGCATCCGGTGGTCGTACGCCCGGAGCTTGATGCGGATCCTGGGTCCGGCCACTGCCTGCGTCCTCTTCTCTCTCGTCTCTTGGGCTACTTGATGATCTTCGCTACGCGCCCGGCGCCGACGGTGCGGCCGCCCTCGCGGATCGCGAATCGCAGCCCCTCCTCCATCGCGATCGGGGCCATCAGGTTCACGGTCATCTCGACGTTGTCACCGGGCATCACCATCTCGACGCCCTCGGGGAGGTTCGCGCTGCCGGTGACGTCGGTGGTGCGGAAGTAGAACTGGGGCCGGTACCCGTTGAAGAAGGGCGTGTGCCGGCCGCCCTCGTCCTTGGACAGGACGTAGACCTGGGCCGTGAAGTCGGTGTGCGGGGTGATCGAACCGGGCTTGGCCAGCACCTGTCCTCGCTCGACCTGGTCCTTGTCGATGCCCCGGAGCAGGACACCCACGTTGTCGCCGGCCTGGATCTCGTCGAGCAGCTTGCGGAACATCTCGAGGTCGGTCGCCGTGGTCTTCTTGGTGTCGTGGAT
>JBOGVL010000024.1:0-15439 GCA_050692535.1 Actinomycetota bacterium
GGCTCCGACCGCGGCGGCACCTCCCTCGCAAGCGCCCGCCGCGCCGCACGTGGAGGTGGAGCCGGATCAGGAGACGCTCGATCGGGTGCTGGCGGAACAGCTGGCGGCGGGGACGGACCGGCGGGTGGCCGAGGGGCGGGCGAAGCGGGCGGCGATGATCGCGGCCCGGCAGAAGGCGGAGGGCGCGTGAGCGGGCAGGAATACGCGTTCGTCGTGCTGTCGATCGTCGGGACGGTCGCGGCGTTCCGCCTGGTGACGGCCCGAAACGTGGTGCACGCGGCGCTCTATCTGGTGGTCACGCTCTCGATGGTGGCGGGCGCCTACCTGTTGCTCGCGGCCGAGTTCATCGCGTGGGTGCAGATCCTGATCTACGTCGGCGCGATCGTGATCCTGTTCCTGTTCGGGCTCATGTTGACCAAGGCGCCGATCGGTCGGGAGGCGCTCGACAACCAACGGCGCGGCGTGGCCTTGCTCGTTGGGCTCGCGATCGTCGCGGGACTCGTGTTCCTGATCCAGGACGCGTTCCCGTGGGACGGCCCGAAGATCGACCCAGGTCCGGGCGGGGCGATCTCGATCGGGACGTCGATCTTCAGCGACTTCGTCCTGCCGTTCGAGGTCGTGTCGTTCCTGTTGCTCGCGGCCCTGATCGGCGCGATCGTCCTCTCCCGGCGGGACGACCGGGCATGATCCGGCTCTTCCTTCCGCTCACGTTCGCGGCGGTGCTGTTCGCGACGGGCGTGTACGGCGTGCTGGCGCGACGCAACGCAGTCCTCGTGTTGATGTCGATCGAGCTGATGCTCAACGCGGTCAACATCAACCTGATCGCGTTTAGCCAGTGGCTCGGGCAGCTCACCGGGCAGGTCTTCGGGCTCTTCGTGATCGCGGTCGCGGCCGCCGAGGTCGGCATCGGGCTCGCGATCGTCATCCTCATCTATCGCAACCGGGAGACGATCAACGTCGACGAGGTGAACCTCCTCAAGTGGTAGGCGCGATCGTCCTCCAGGCCGGAGAGGCCGCCGAGCGGGCCTCGGCTGCGCCGAACTGGTTCGTCGAACATGCCTGGCTCATCGTGGTCCTGCCGTTCGTCTCCGCGGCCCTGACGCTCTTCATCGGCAAGCGAACCCCCGGCCGCGGGGCGGTCTACGGGATCGCGGCGATGGGTGCGGGGCTCGTGATGTCGCTCGGCGTGCTCTGGCAGTTCGTGCAGCACGGGGGGGCGACGTACGAGAGCTCGATCGACTGGTTCCAGATCGGCTCGCTCCACATGGAGCTCGGCCAGCTCGTCGACGGGCTGACGGCCGTGATGCTCGTGGTGGTCACGGCGGTGTCGCTCTGCGTGCATGTGTATTCCGTCGGCTACATGCACGGGGATCAGCGGTACACGTGGTTCTTCGTCGTGCTCTCGATGTTCACCGGCGCGATGCTGGACGTGGTGATCGCCAACAACCTGTTCCAGCTGCTGGTCGGCTGGGAGGTCATGGGGGTCTGCTCCTACCTGTTGATCGGCCACTGGTGGGAGGAGCACGTCAACTCGAGCTCCGCCATCAAGGCCTTCATCACGACGCGGATCGGCGACGTGCCGTTCATGTTCGGCATCTTTGTGCTGGTTGCGGCCACCGGGTTCGAGACGTCGAACATCCGCGAGATCGGCGAGATCGTCGCCGGCGGCGAGCTGTCGGTTGGCTTGGTGTCGTTGGCCGCGCTCCTGCTGTTCGGTGGCACGATCGGCAAGTCGGCCCAGTTCCCCTTGCACGTGTGGCTTCCCGACGCGATGGCCGGGCCCACACCCGTGTCCGCCCTGATCCATGCGGCGACGATGGTCGCCGCCGGCGTCTACCTCGTCGGCCGCCTGTTCGAGGTCTTCGTGCACGCGGAGGCGTACGTGCTCCAGGTCGTCGGGATCGTCGGCGGCATCACGATGGTCGGCGCGGCGCTCCTCGGCCTGGTGCAGGACGACATCAAGCGTGTGCTCGCCTACTCCACCGTCTCGCAGCTCGCCTACATGGTGGCGATCATGTCCATCGGGCCCATCGGGAGGGATGCGGCCTTCTTCCACCTGTTCACGCACGCGTTCTTCAAGGCGCTCCTGTTCCTCGGGTCAGGGTCGGTCATCCACGCCTGCCACACCAACAACATGAGCGAGATGGGCGGCCTCCGAAGGCCGATGCCCGTCACCTTCTGGACGTTCCTGATCGGCTCGGCGGCCCTGGCGGGCATCCCGCCGCTCGCGGGGTTCTGGTCGAAGGACGAGCTGCTGGTCGGCGCATCCGAGGGTCACGAGATCCTGTTCGTCGTCATGATCGTCACGGCGATCGTGACCGCCTTCTACACGACCCGCATGGTCATGCAGACGTTCCTCGGCACGTATCGCGGACACGGGCACCCGCACGAGTCGCCGGTCTCGATGACCGGACCGCTCGTGGCGCTCGCCGGGGCGACCCTCTTCGTCGGCTGGCTCGGCGCCGGGCCCGTTGGCGCCGCCTTCTTCGACTGGGTCTTCTTCGAGGAGCCGGAGGCGGTGGAGCTGGTGCCGTGGATCGCGGCCCTGTCGGTCGTCATCGCCGCCGTCGGCGTCGGGGCGGGTTACCTCGTCTACCGCCAGTGGAAGGAGCGCGACCCGATCCGGTCGCTGGGCCCCGTGTACACGGTCCTGGAGCACAAGTACTACCTGGACGACCTCTACTGGAGAGGCATCATCCGGCCGGTCCGCGATCCACTGGCGGGGTTCGTCTACTGGACCAACC
This sequence comes from Actinomycetota bacterium, assembly GCA_050692535.1. Lineage (GTDB taxonomy): Bacteria > Actinomycetota > UBA4738 > UBA4738 > HRBIN12 > CALGFI01. Next base: position 2,745 of record JBOGVL010000024.1, read on the forward strand.
AGCGCGTCCTCGACGGGGCGGTCAACGGCGCGGCCGCGCTCGCCCGCGCGCTCGCGAGCGTCGTCGCGTGGTTCGATCGGACCGTGATCGACGGCGCGGTCAACGGTGCCGCGCACCTCGCCGGGTTCACGGGCGGCATCCTTCGCTACATCCAGTCCGGCAACGTCCAGCGCTACGCCGCCTTCCTGTTCGCCGGCATCGTGATCCTGGCCGTGGTCTTCACGAGGATCTGAGAGGGGTAACAGACCGATGACCTGGGAGAACTCGGCGATCACGATCGCCACGTTCCTGCCGGTAGCGGGGGCGTTGGTGATCGCGCTCATCCCGCGACAGTACGACCGGGCGGTGCGGGCGCTCGGCATCGTCTTCACGGGCGCGGCGCTGGTCGTCGCGCTCGCGCTCGCGCTCGACTTCGACTACGGCGCGGGCCCGGGCCTCCAATTCGAGCTCGACGCGAGCTGGATCCCGGCGATCGACGCCCGGTATCACGTCGGCATCGACGGCATCTCCCTTCCCCTGTTCGTGCTGACATTCGCCCTGTCGTTCCTCTGCGCGATCTACACGTGGCGGTTCGTGCCCAAGCCCGGCAAGACCAAGGCGTTCCTGGGCCTGATGCTCCTGCTCGAGACCGGGATGGCCGGCACGTTCATCGCGTTCGACCTGATCCTGTTCTTCATCTTCTGGGAGCTCGTGCTGGTCCCGATGTACTTCCTGATCGGGATCTGGGGCAGCGCCAACCGTGAGTACGCGGCGATCAAGTTCTTCCTGTACACGCTGTTCGGATCGATCTTCATGCTGCTCGGGTTCCTCGCGATGTACTTCCGCTCGGATCTCGGGGGTGGCCGGCACACGTTCGACATCCTGGCGTTGCAGGACTTCGCCGCTGGGGGCGGCTTCTCGCACGACTTCCAGCTGGTGGCGTTCGCGGCCGTCGGCCTCGGATTCGCGGTGAAGGTGCCGATGTGGCCGTTCCACACGTGGCTGCCCGACGCCCACACCGAGGCCCCCACGATCGGGTCGGTCCTGCTCGCCGGGATCATGCTGAAGATGGGGACGTACGGGTTCGTCCGCATCGCGCTCCCGGTCCTTCCCTACGGCGCCGAGAAGTACGCGCCGTGGATCGGCGCGCTCGCCGCGATCGCGATCGTCTACGCCGCCCTCGCGTGCCTCGCGCAGAAGGACCTGAAGCGGCTCATCGCGTTCAGCTCGGTCGGACACATGGGATTCGTGATGCTCGGCATCGCGACGCTCACGCCGATCGGGATCAACGCGGCGATCTTCGGCATGATCGCCCACGGCATCATCACGGGGATGTTGTTCTTCTGCGTCGGGTCCCTCTACGACCGCTACCACACGCGGGAGATCTCCGAGATCGGGGGCGGGGTGATGCAGAAGCTCCCGTACCTGGGGGGTGTCTTCGCCTTCGTCGCCATCGCCTCGCTCGGGCTCCCCGGACTCGCCGGCTTCTGGGGCGAGGTCATGGCGCTGCTCTCGAGTTACAGCCCCGCGGCCGGGCTGGACGCCGGCCTGTTCCGCGTGTTCATGGTCGCCGGCGGTGTGGGGACGATCCTGACGGCGGGCTACTTCCTGTGGATGCTGCAGCGCGTGAACATGGGCACCCTCCCCGAGAAGTGGCAAGGGGAGGCCTTCCCCGACGTCGTGGCCGTGGAGTGGGTCTCGTGGGCGCCGCTCCTGGTCGCGACGGTCGTGCTCGGTGTCTTCCCGCGGCTCGTGTTCGGCGTGACCCAGGAGCCGGTCGAAGCGATCCTGCACCTGTTCGGCGGCTGATCGAGGAACGAGGGACGGCGACCGGACGATGAACCAGGCGATCGACTACCACGCGATCCTGCCGGAGATGATCCTGTCCGGGACGATCCTGCTCGTCCTGGTGGCCGACGCGTTCCTGTCGCAGCGACGGAAGTGGTTCACGATGCCGTTGGGATTCGTCGGGGTGCTCGCCTCGCTGATCGCCGTGCTGACGCTGCTCGGCGAGGAGCGGACCACCTTCGGCGGGTCGTTTGTCGTGGACGACTTCGCGATCCTGTTCAAGATCTTCTTCCTCGCCGTCGCGCTGTTCGTCCTGATGCTCTCGCTTCGGTACTTCCGGGACGGGCGGTTCTACCAGGGCGAGTACTACTTCCTGCTGCTCACCTCGTTCCTGGGTTGTCTCCTGATGCCCAGCTCGCGGGACCTCCTGATGCTGTTCATCTCGCTCGAGCTGGTCAGCGCCCCCGGCTTCCTGATCGCCGCCTTCCGAAAGACCGATCCGCGCTCGAACGAGGCAGGCATCAAGTTCTTCCTGATCGGCGTGCTCTCCACCGCCGTGATGCTGTACGGGATGAGCCTCGTGTACGGCGTCACGGGGACCCTGAATCTCTCGGAGATCGGCCGGGCGCTTTCCGTCGCCCTGCCCGAGGGTCAGGAAACGCTCGTGCTCGCAGCGATCCTGTTCATCGTCTCGGGCTTCGCGTTCAAGGTGAGCGCCGTGCCGTTCCAGTTCTGGGCACCCGACACGTACGAGGGTGCCCCCGTCCCGGTCGCGGCCTTCCTCGCGACGGCCTCCAAGGCGGCGGGATTCGCCGGGCTGCTGCAGCTGATGTTCGTGGCCTTCCCCAACCAGCACGACTTCTGGACCCCGATCTTCGCGGCCCTGTCGATCGCGACGATGACGATCGGCAACCTCGTCGCGCTCCAGCAGCGTCAGGTCGTGCGGCTGCTCGCGTACTCGAGCATCGCGCAGGCCGGCTACATGCTGCTTCCGTTCGCGCTCGTCTCGGCCGACGCCGGCGTGAACCAGGATGCGTTCGCCGCCGCGGTCACCTACATCCTGATCTACGCGATCATGACGCTCGGTGCCTTCGCCGTCGTGATCGCCATGTCGAAGGAGTCCCGCGGCCTGCTGATCTCCGACTTCGCGGGTCTCGGCCGGCGCGCGGCCGTGATCGCGGTGCCGATGACGGTGTTCATGGTCTCCCTCGCGGGGATCCCACCGACCGGCGGCTTCTGGGCCAAGTTCCTCGTGTTCAAGGCCGCCATCGAGGCCGGGGGGATCGGGACGATGCTGGCCGTCGTGATGCTCGTCAACTCCGTGATCAGCCTCGTGTACTACCTGGCGGTGCCCCGGCAAATGCTGTTCGTCGAGCCCGAGCACGACCGCCCGATGGTCTCGCCGGCCCTGGTCACGGCCGTCTCGGTGGTGGCGACCGCCGCCATCGTCGTCGTCGGGGTCTGGCCGGAGTTGCTGGCCCAGTTCCCCCCGGTGTCGACGCTCGCCGGACCCTAGGCGGGCCACGAGGTCGCCGGGCGTCCTCGTGGCCGCAGGGCGAACGCTTCGCTGCTTGGGCGTTCGAACCTCGGGCGCGGTACCGTCGAATCGTTCCCAAAGGAGGGATCGAACCCATGATCGGTCTCAACAGGGTCAAGACCTGGATCCTGATCGCCGCCCTCGGCGGCCTGTTCGTCCTCATCGGGGGGGCGATCGGGGGCCAGCAGGGCCTGGTCATCGCCTTGGCCATCGCGCTCGTCTTCAACTTCTCGATGTACTGGTTCAGCGACAGGATCGCGATCGCGACGACCCGCTCGAAGCCGGTGACCGAGCAGGAGGCGCCCGAGCTCTACCGGATCGTCCGCGAGCTCGCCGAGACGAACCAGATGCCGATGCCGAGGATCCACATCGCGGAGATGCAGCAGCCGAACGCGTTCGCGACCGGCCGCAACCCGGAGCACGCCGCCGTGTCCGTGACGCGGGGGATCCTCCAGATCCTCGACGAGCGGGAACTCCGGGCCGTGCTCGCGCACGAGCTCTCGCACGTCGCCAACCGCGACATCCTGGTCGGCTCGATCGCGGCGGCCATCGGCATGAGCATCACGTTCCTGGCACGGTTCGCGTTCTGGTTCGGGGGGGACGACGACAACCCGCTCGGCCTCCTCGGCGTGCTGCTCGCGTGGATCCTGGCCCCGATCGCGGCCGCGATCATCCAGATGGCCGTGAGCCGCTCCCGTGAGTACCAGGCGGACGAGTCGGGGGCGCTCCTCTCCCGCGACCCCGATGCCCTCGCGAGCGCGCTGCGGAAGCTCGAGGCCACGGCGAAGCAGGTGCCGGTGCCCGCATCGGTGAGCCCGGCCGAAGCCCACCTGTTCATCGTCAACCCGTTCCGCGGGCGTCAGGCCGCGAGGAGCCTCGCGAACCTGTTCTCGACCCACCCGCCCACCGAGGCGCGTGTCGCGCGGCTGCAGGAGATCAAGCAGCAGCTCGTCTGATCGCCGCGGCCGGTCTTCACACCAGGTCCGGCAGCGCCCGGAGGTCTCGGATCACCCGGTGGCCTCCGGGCACGCTGACACCTTCGGCGGGCGCCGCGCCGGCCCGCAGGATCAGGAGGGTCTGGAGGCCGACGTCGGCGGCCCCGTCGCAGTACGCGGCCTGGTCGTCGACGAATACGGCCTCCGCGGCCTCCGCGCCGAGGCGTTCGAGCGCCTGGAGGTAGATCTCGGGGTCCGGCTTGGCCGCTCCGACCTCGAACGACAGGATCGTCGCGTCCGTCTCCTCGACGAGGCCGAGGCGCTCGACCACCGGTCTCGTCGTGTGGTCGCAGTTGCTGACTACGGCGGTCAGCACATCCCGTCGCCGCAGCTCCCGGATCGCCGGGAGGGAGTCCTCGTGCAACGTGACGCCGGTCCGGAGGAACTCGCGGGTCGCCTCGGCGATCTCCCGGACGATCCCCGGCTCGGCCGAGAACCCCGCCGCCTCGAGGACCGCGACGACGTCGCCCTCGGCGCTTCCGTACGCGCCCACGCTCCGCGCCCGGCGGGTGTGCACGAACGCGCGAAGGAGATCGGCCTCGGAGACGTCGAGTCGCTCCTGCCACGCGATCCGGGCTTTGGGCCACTCGCTCCAGACGAGCGTGTCGTACAGGTCGAGGAGGACGGCCCGGGTCGCGCTCACGCCATCGAGCCCAGGATCGCCCCGACGTGGTCGATCGTGGTCCGAGGGTTGACGAAGCACAGGCGGGCGACCTTCTCTCCCGCCCACGACGAGGGTTGGACGAACCCGACCTGTGCCTCGAGGGCGCGCGGCCACCACGCCTCGTAGTCGTCCGGCCCCCAGCCCAGCCGGCGGAACAGGACGACCGAGAGCTCAGGCTCCAGGACCAGCTCGAGCCCGGGCGTCCGCCGGATCTCCCCAGCCGTCTCGCGCGTGACGCCCAGCACCCGTTCGACCGCGTCGCGGTAGGCGTCGCTGCCGTAGGTCGCCAGCGAGAACCACAGTGGGAGCCCCCGCGCGCGCCGCGAGAGGTGATGGGCGAAGTCGCTCGGGTTCCACTCCGACGATGCATTGAGCGTGTCCAGATAGGAGGCGTCCTGCCGGTGGGCGTCGCGGGCGACGGAGGGATCCCGATAGAGGAGGGCGCAGGCGTCGAACGGGGCGAACAGCCACTTATGTGGATCCACGATGAACGAGTCCGCGTGCTCGATCCCGCGGAACCGGTCGCGCACGCTCGGGGCGAGCAGGGCCGCGCCGCCGTAGGCCCCGTCGACGTGGAACCAGATGCCCCGCTCGCGGCAGACGTCCGCGATCCCGGCGAGATCGTCGACCACGCCCGCATTCGTTGAGCCCGCGCTGGCGACCACGGCGAACGGGCCGCCGGGATCCGACGCGTCGAGCGTGGACGCGAGGGCCGCCCCCGTGAGGCGGCCGCGGTCGTCGGAGGGGACCGACAGGAGGTCGACGTCCATGACCCGGGCGGCCGAGGCCACCGACGAGTGCACGGTGTCTGCGGCCGCGACCTGCCACCTCGCCAGACGGGCGCCACCCCGGGCCGTGGCGGCGGCGTGGCGGGCCGCGACGAGCGCGGAGAGGTTGCCGGCCGTCCCGCCCGAGACGAAGCACCCGCCCGACTCCTTCGGCATCCCGGCGAGATCGGCCAGCCAGCGGAGCACCTGGTTCTCGGCCCAGACGGCCCCCGCGCCCTCGAGCCAGCTCCCGCCGTACGAGGAGGAGGCGCTGATCGCCAGGTCGAACAGGACGCTCGCCTTCGTCGGCGCGCCGGGGACGAAGGCGAGGAAGCTCGGGTGGTCGGTCGACATCACGGTCGGCGCGAGGACCTCCGCCCAGATCCGCAGCGCCTCCTCGCCGCCGATCCCACCCGGCGTGACGGTCCTTCCGGCGCGCCGGGCGAGCTCGTCCGGTGAGACCGGCCGGTCCAGCGGCTGCGGGTGCGCGATCCGCCCGCGCGCGTAGGCCACGATCGCCCGCGTCAGGGCGTCGGTCTCGTCCGTGTATTCGTGCATCGAACGCATGTGCCGGTCCTCGTCATCGGTCATCGAGCCGGCCGGCTCGTCCTCGAGATCGACCGCTACGGCGAGGCCGCGAGCTCCGAGCAGAACTCGCTGAACGCGTCGAGGTAGCGCCGGACGTCCGCCTCGGTGTGCTGCACCGAGATCGTCCACTGCTCCTCGTCGCCGGGGGTCATGAAGATGCCTCGGTTGATCATCCAGGAGAACGAGGCGTAGAAGAGCTCGGGGATGGTCTCGAGGAAGTCGCGATAGTTCGTGAGCGGCTCCTTGCGGTACGAGACGCACCCCTTGGCCCCGAGGTCGACCGCGTGCGCGGGGATGTCGTTCTCGGCGATCGCGCGTTCGCACCCCTCCGCGAGCATCGTGCCCAGCTTCCCCAGGTGGTCGTAGGCGTCCCTCGTCAGGACCTGCGTCAGCGCCGCGAGCCCGGCGGCCGCCGACAGCGGGTTGCCGTTGAACGTTCCCTGCTGGGCCGCACCCTTCGTCACGAGATCCATGAACCGGGCCTCGCCGCCGAAGGCCCCGATCGTCGCGCCGCCGCCGATCGCCTTCGCGTACGCCGCCAGGTGCGGCCGGACGCCGTACCGCTCGGTGGTCCCGCCGTAGGCGATCGTCCCGCCGCACTTCACCTCGTCGTAGATCAGGACGGCGCCGTTGGTCTCGCAGATCTCCCGCAGGGCCTGGAGGTATCCGGGCTTCGGCGGCACCAGCCCGATGTTCATCATCACCGGCTCGAGGATCACCGCGGCGATCTGATCTGGGTTGTCACCGAAAGCCTGCCGCACGGCGTCCGCGTCGTTGAACGGCACGACGATGACCGTCTCCCACAGGGCCTCGGGGATCCCCTTCGAGGTCGGCCTGGTCGTGTACCAGGCCCGGTCGTGCGTGCTCGTGTCGAACCGCATGTCGAGGACGTCCGCCTCGGGCACGACCGAGAACAGGACCGAGTCGTGGTGCCCGTGGTACGAGCCCTCCATCTTCACGATCCGGTCGCGGCCCGTGGCCGCCCGGGCGACGCGCAGGGCGTCCATCGTCGCCTCGGTCCCCGAGTTCACGAAGCGCATCTGCTCGAGCTCGAACCGCTCGCAGATCGCCTCGGCCAGCGCGACGGTGGTCTCCGTTGTCACCGCGAAGTGGATCCCCTGGTCGGCGACCTTGCGGATCGCCTCGACGATCTTCGGGTGCGCGTGGCCGACCACGTTCACCCCGAACCCGCCGTGGAAGTCGACGTACTCGGTGGCGTCGACGTCCCAGACCTGCGCCCCCGAACCCCGCTGCAGGTACACGGGGTAGGGGTCGCCCGCCTGGAAGTTCGATGCCACGCCGTTGGGCATGCTGCCGACCGCGCGCTCGAACAATCGTTTCGACCCCTGGGTCCGCTCTCGAAGCCGCTCGGACTCGCGGCCGGCGATCTCGTTGGCCCTGGCCTTCAGGCGCTCGACGTCCACGCCGTATCACCCCCAGTGGCGGGAATCTACCGGAACCGGCTACGGGCGGAAGTTGACGAACTGGAGCGCCAGGCCGAAGTCCTGCTCCTTCACGGCACGCATCACGACCTGCAGGTCGTCCTTGGCCTTGCCCGTGATGCGGACCTGGTCTCCCTGGACCTGGCTCTGCACCTTGGTCTTCAGCCCCTTGACGAACTTCACCAGCTCGCGCGCCTTCTCCTCCGAGATCCCGACGTTCACGTTGATCGACTGCTTCACGGTTCCCTTGGCCGCCGGCTGGACCGGCCCGAAGTGCAGCGCTTTCAGGGAGATCTCGCGCTTCACGGCCCGCTCCCGAAGCACCTCGATCGCGGCCTTCAGCCGGTCCTCGGTGGAGGAGCGGACCTCGATCAGCTTGTCGTCCTGCACGAGCGAGGTGCCGGTGTCCTTGAAGTCGAACCGCTGGGAGATCTCGCGTCGGGCCTGGTCGACCGCGTTGGACACCTCGGGCATCGAGACCTGGGACACGATGTCGAAGGAGAAGTCGGTCTTCGCCATGACGACATCCTAGCCGTCCGCCCGGTCCCCCCGCGGTCCCTTGTTATCCTTGCCACGCTTCCGGGAGGGTGCCCGAGCGGCCAAAGGGAGCGGTCTGTAAAATCGCCGGCGAAGCCTACGGAGGTTCGAATCCTCCCCCTCCCACCAGCCAACCAGCAGCTGCTCGCCCGTCACGGACTCAGCCGTAGTGGTCGTAGAGCTCGCTCGCCGGGTCGAAGAAGCCGCCGGACGGACGCGCGTGCGCGTGCCAATGATCGGGGATCCGGCGGCGCTCGCCGTCGATCCAGTACCCGTCCGGGTACCGTTCCGCGGCGATCGACTCGAGGCGCTCGAGGAGACGGACCTCGCGGTCGGGCGCGGGAAGCCCGTGCGGGCGCCAGACGATCATCGGCGTCCTGCAGACGACGCAGTCGGTGATCCAGCACTCGTCGTCCTCGAAGTGCCAGTCGGTGATCCGCTCGGCGCGGCAGAGCAGGCAGTCCTCGGTCATCCGTTCGGGACCAGCTCGACGAGGTCGCCGACCTCGACCCCGCGAGAGACGAACAGCCCCCGCTGCACCTCCACGGCCCCGACGAACTCCACCCCCGGGTCGTACGTCGGGCAGGGGTCTGCCGGGCACGGTGACATGTCCAGGATCGAGAGGATCCGCCCGTCCTCGTCCCAGAACGCGATCGAGAGCGGGATCAGGGTGTCCTTCATCCAGAAGGACGTCCGCACCGGGTCGCCCCAGGTGAACACCATCCCGTCGTACGGTGCGAGCTGTTCGCGATTCATCAGCCCGGTCGCGCGTTCCTCCGGTGTGTCCGCGACCTCCACCTCGAGCGACACGGTCTCGCCGCCGGCCCGGATCTCCAGGGTGGCCGGCCGATCCTGAGCCGATCTCGCGGCGCCGTCCGAGCACGCGAACGCGAGCACCAGCACGAGCAGCGGGAGCGCGCGATGCACGCGAACCATCGTCCCACGGCGAGGACCGGTCGGTATCATGACCGCCTGGCCGGAGTAGCTCAGTCGGCAGAGCACCTCCATGGTAAGGAGGGGGTCAGGGGTTCGAGTCCCCTCTCCGGCTCCAATCGGACGAAAGCCCCTGCTCAGGGATGCCGCAGGCCGGCTCGGCCGGTAGACTTCCTTCCCGCGTCGGGGCGGGGTAGCTCAGTGGCAGAGCAAGCGGCTCATAATCGCTGTGTCGCGGGTTCGAATCCCGCCCCCGCTACGAGCCCGATCCCACGAGGACGCAGGTAGAAGGAGCACGACGAGATGGCGAAGAAGAAGTTCGAGCGGACCAAGCCACACGTGAACATCGGCACGATGGGACACATCGACCACGGCAAGACCACGCTCACGGCCGCGATCACCAAGCGCCAAGCGGACAAGGGCCTCGCGGAGTTCACCCCGTTCGACGCGATCGACAAGGCGCCGGAGGAACGCGAGCGCGGCATCACCATCGCGATCGCCCACGTCGAGTACGAGACGGAGAACCGTCACTACGCGCACGTCGACATGCCCGGGCACGCCGACTACATCAAGAACATGATCACCGGGGCCGCGCAGATCGACGGGGCCATCCTCGTCGTGTCCGCGGCCGACGGCCCCATGCCCCAGACGCGCGAGCACGTGCTGCTGGCCCGCCAGGTCGGCGTCCCGTACATCGTGGTCGCCCTGAACAAGTGCGACATGGTGGACGACCCGGAGCTGCTCGACCTGGTCGAGCTCGAGGTCCGGGAGCTGCTCTCCTCCTACGAGTACCCCGGCGACGATGTCCCCGTGATCCAGGTCTCGGCGCTGAAGGCCCTCGAGGGCGACGAGACGTGGATGGCCAAGGTCGACGAGCTACTGAACGCCTGCGACACCTACATCCCGGAGCCCGTCCGCGACGTCGACAAGCCCTTCTTGATGGCCATCGAGGACGTGTTCTCGATCACGGGCCGGGGCACCGTCGTGACCGGCCGCGTCGAGCAGGGCGTCCTCAAGAAGATGGGGGAGGTCGAGATCGTCGGCATCAAGGAGACGCGCAAGACGGTGGCGACCGACCTCGAGATGTTCCGCAAGCTCCTGGACGAGGTGCAGGCGGGCGACAACGTGGGTGTCCTCCTCCGCGGCATCGACAAGGACGAGGTCGCGCGGGGACAGGTGCTCGCCAAGCCCGGATCCGTGACCCCGCACACCGACTTCACCGCCCAGGTGTACGTGCTCTCCAAGGACGAGGGCGGCCGGCACACGCCCTTCTTCAACGGGTACCGGCCCCAGTTCTACTTCCGCACCACCGACGTGACCGGGAGCGCCGCGCTGCCCGAAGGGGTCGAGATGGTGATGCCCGGCGACAACGTCGAGATGACCGTCAACCTCGGCGCGCCGATCGCGATGGAGGAAGGGCTGCGCTTCGCGATCCGCGAGGGCGGCCGCACCGTCGGCGCCGGGCGCGTGACCAAGATCATCAAGTAGCCCGGGGACCGAGGAAGGGCCGGAGAAGAAGCCATGGCGAAGGGCGACAACCGACCGACGATCACGCTCGCGTGCACCGAGTGCAAGCGGCGCAACTACGTCACGGTGAAGAACCGGATCAACGACCGGGATCGGATCGAGCTGCGCAAGTACTGTCGGTGGGAGCGTCGCCACACGGTGCACCGCGAGACGCGGTAGCGCCGCTCGCCGTCGGATCGGCCGTCAGTCGTCGGCGGAGGACTCGTCGGACTCGTCGGTGACGTCCACGGTCGCCACCTTGCCGTGGCGGATCGCGAGGACGAGCGCCTCCATCTTGGAGTGCACGCCGAGCTTCGTGAGCACGTTCTGCATGTGCGTGCGAAGCGTATTCGGGCTCATCCCGAGGCCGGACGTGATCTCGCTTGGGGAGCGCCCCTCCGCCATCAGCGAGAGGATCTCCAGCTCGCGTGGCGTCAGGCGGTCGAGCCTGCGGGCGGCATCGTCGTCGCGGTCGCGTCGGTGGCGCAGGCGTCGCATCGCGCCCTCGAGCTCGTCGGGCGGGTGCAGCGCCTCGCCCCGGTGCGCGCGCCGAACCGTCGTGGCGACGTTCACGACCGCCTCGGTCTTCCGCAGCATCCCCGTCGCGCCGGCCTGGACGGCCCGGGCGAGCAGGTGCTCGTCGTCGTGGCCGGAAAGGATCACGACGCGGGCGTCGGGGTCGGCCTCCTTGATCCGCCGGGTGGCCTCGATCCCGTTCATCCCGGGCATCGCGACATCCATGAGCACGACGTCGGGGTGGAACTCGTCGGCGGCGCGGATCGCCTGGGTGCCGTCCGTCGCCACGTCGACGATGCGCAGGTCCTTCTCGCGACCGAGGGCCAGCTCGAGCGCCTCCCCGAACGTGCGCTCGTCGTCGACGATCAGGACCGTGATCGGCCTGCCGCGACCGCCGTTGCTCGACCCGCCGGACCGGCCGTTTCCCTCGGTGGGTTCGCCGTCGTTACGCTGCATTGATCCGCCGATCGTAGGACCGAGTGTCGGCCGAGTCACGGAAGCTGATCGGGTTGCTGGTCATCATCGTGATTGGCTACGTTCGCAGCGTGATCCGCCCATGTGAATCGGGCGATCGGGAGACCGCCGCGGGTGGGACGCGCGTGTCGGTCGATCGCCCCTACGGTGGGCAGTGGGCCTGAACGCCTCGCTCGTCGGGAGAACCTACCCGCCGGTCGCGTTTGCGCTGGAAGCGAGGCGCGTCGCCGCCTTCGCCGCGGCCGTGGGGCACCCCGGCGATGGCGTGCCGCCGACGGTCGTCACGGCGCCGGAACTCGCGGCGGGCCTCGCGAACGTGGTGGCCGATCCCGAGCTGAGACTCGATTTCTCGCGCGTCCTGCACGGCGAGCAGGAATACCAGTGGAAGCGCTCTCTCTCGGTTGGGGAGTCCCTGACCGCCGAGGCCACGATCGAGGAGATCAGGTCGAGGGGTGCCCTGGAGTTCCTCACGCTTCGCACCGAGATCCGCGACGACGAAGGTCGTGTCGTCGTCGTCGGGCGGAGCCGCCTGATCGTTCGGGGGGTCGCATGAGTCTCGCCTTCGAGGACGTCGCCGTCGGCGACGTCCTTCCCGAATCCTCGCGCAGGGTGACCCGGGCGGATGTGAAGGCGTACGCCGACGCGTCGGGCGATCAGAATCCGCTTCATCAGGACGACGCGGTGGCCCGCGCCGCCGGCTTCCCCGGCGTCATCGCCCACGGGATGTTCACCATGGGGCATCTCGCTTCCGCGCTGATCGCCTGGGCCGGCGACGCCGGCACGATCCTACGAATGCGGGTGCAGTTCCGAGCGCCGGTGCTCGTTGGGGAGACCATCGTCGCGGGCGGCAGCGTGAAGGAGCTGGATCCGGAGCACCGGACGGCCACGTTGGACGTGTGGGTCAGGGTCGAACGCGACGGCGGCGTCGAGTGGCCGATCCGTCGGAGCGAGGCGGACATCCGGCTGGGC
>JBOGVL010000025.1:0-15184 GCA_050692535.1 Actinomycetota bacterium
CACGGAGGCCGGTCGTCGGCCTCCGGCGCCCCTAGGGTCCGGGTACTCGGAACTGCGACTCGAGATTGAACGGCCGTTCAGTCATGGGGGCGAGTGTGGCAGACGCCCCGCCGCACGGTCAAGTGGTGCCTGAAACCGCAGGTCAGGGGACGATCTTGGAGATGGGCAGCTCGAGGATGTCCGTGGCGCCCCGGGCTTTGAGGAGCGGGATGAGCGTGTTCACGCGGCGCTTCTCGACCACGCTCTCCACGGCGTAGCCGCCGTCCTGGAGGGAGGACACGGTGGGGGACTTCGCGGCGGGGACGACCTCGAGCACGCCCGGTAGGTCCCGCTCGGCAACGTTGAGCTTGATCAACACGCGCCCCTCGGCGCGGAGCGCGCCGAGCAGGAGTGTGGTGACGTCGTCCATCGCGTGCCGCTTGTCCGGGTCGGCCGCGGCCTCCTCGTTGGCCACGAGCACCGGCTCCGACGTCATCAGGGTCTCGATGATCTTCATGCCGTGGGCTCGCAGGGTGCTGCCGGTCTCGGTGATGTCGACGATGGCGTCGACGATCTCGGGGACCTTCGCCTCCGTGGCCCCGAAGGACCAGACGACGCGCACGTCGATCCCGAGGTCCACGAAGTACCGCCGGGTGAGGCGTTCGAACTCGGTCGAGATGCGCGAGCCGGGCGGGATCTCCTTCGCGCTGTTGGCGGGGTGATCCGCCGGCACCGCGAGGACGACCTTGGTCCCGTGCCCGGTCCCGCTCCTGGCGTACGACAACGACGCGAGCACCTCGACGCCGGCGCCCGTCTCCGCGATCCAGTCCTGCCCCGTGATGCCGAGGTCGAACAGGCCGTCCTGCACGTACACGGGGATCTCCTGCGGCCGGAGCAGCGAGACGCGATCGATCCGATCGTCGTCGATCGTGCCGTGGTAGTCGCGATCCGAGCCGCGGCGGACGCGAAGGTCCGCCTCCTCGAGCAGCCGCAGCGTCTGCTGCTCGAGCGAGCCCTTGGGGATGACGAGCCTCAGCATCTACAGCCTCCGGAAGAAGCAGGACCGCTCGCCCGTGTGGCAGGCCGCGCCGACCTGATGGACGCGGATCAGGAGCACGTCGCCGTCGCAATCTGCGCGAACCTCCTCCACGTGCTGCACGTGACCGCTCGTGTCGCCCTTGCGCCACAGCTCACGCCGTGACCGGCTCCAGAAGACGGTCCGCCGCTCGTCGATCGTTCGCTCGAGCGACTCGCGGTTCATCCACGCCATCATCAGGACGTCGCCGTTCACGGCGTCCTGGACGACCGCGGGGATCAGCCCGCGCTCGTCGAACCGCAGGTCGTCGGCCGCGACCCGGTCCATCACGTCAGTCTCACGGGGATTCCTCGCCGAATCGGGAAGTCCTTGACGTCGCGGATCGTGAGCTCCTCGAAGTGGAACCGGGACGCGGCGAGGACGGCGTCGGCCCGCCCGTCGGTGAGCGCCTCGGCGAAGTGCTCGGCGCGGCCGGCGCCCCCGCTCGCGACGACGGGCACGTGCACGACGTCGCCGACGGCGCGGAGCAGCTCGAGGTCGTAGCCCTCCCCGGTGCCGTCGCGGTCCATCGACGTGAGGAGCACCTCGCCGGCGCCCCGCCGCTCAGCGGCCTCCGCGGCCCATTCGACGGCGTCGACACCCGTCGGCGTACGCCCGGCGTCGACGAAGACCTCCCACCCGTCCCCGTTCCGGCGCTTGGCGTCGATCGCCACGACCATGCACTGGGTGCCGAAGCGGTCGGCACATCGGGCCAGGAGCTCGGGCTCGCGGACGGCCGCGCTGTTGACCGCGACCTTGTCGGCGCCGGCACGGAGCAGCGTCCGGACGTCGTCCTCGGCACGAACGCCGCCGCCGACGGTCAGCGGGATGAACACCTGCTCGGCCGTGCGTCCGATCACGTCGAGGGTCGCCCTCCTCCCCTCGACGGTCGCCGTGATGTCGAGGAACACGAGCTCATCCGCGCCTTCGGCGTCGTACCGGGCGGCGAGCTCGACAGGATCGCCGGCATCGACGAGGTCGACGAATCGCGTCCCCTTGACCACGCGGCCGGCGTCGACGTCCAGGCACGGGAGGATGCGCTTGGCGAGCGTCACCCGCGGACCACTTCCTCCAGGCGAAGGGTGCCCGAGTACATCGCCTTGCCAACGACGCACGCCTCGAGGCCGAGGTCGCGCAGCGCCCAGACGTCGGCGGCGACGCGGATCCCGCCGCTCGCGATCACGGGCCGCTCGGTGAGCTCGAGCACCCGCTCGAACAGGCGGAGGTCCGGCCCGTCCATCGTGCCGTCCCGTGAGATCGAGGTGACGAGGAACCTCGGGGCCCCGGCGTCGTCCAGCGACGCGACGGCGTGCTCCAGCCGCGGTCCCTCCCGAAGCCACCCGTGCGTCATGACGTGGCCGTCCTTCACGTCGACGGCCACCACGACGTCGTCGCCGGCGCGCTCCACGCACTCCGCGACGAAGGTCGGGTCGAGCGCGGCCGCGGTGCCGAGGATCGCCCGCGCCGCGCCGTCCTCCAGCGCCTGCTCCACCGCCGCGATCGTGCGGAGTCCGCCGCCGAGCTGCACGGGCACGGCGACGTGCCGGCAGATGTTCTTGACGGTATCGCGGTTGGATCCGTCGTCGCGCGCCGCGTCGAGGTCGACGACGTGCAGGCGTCGGGCCCCGTCGGTCTCGAAGCGGCGGGCGACATCGACCGGCGCGTCGTCGTAGACGGTCTCGGCCTCGACGTCGCCGCGGAACAGGCGGACGCACCGCCCCTTCCGGAGGTCGATCGCGGGGATGACGATCACGAGCCCGCCTCGAGCACGAACGCCTCGTACAGCTGCAGGCCGGCCTCGCCCGACTTCTCCGGATGGAACTGCGTGGCGAACACCTCGTCCCTCGCCACGGCGGCGGCGAACGGGCGGCCGTGGTCCGTCGCGCCGACCGTCGTCCCCACCGCGATGTCGGGGGCGAAGGAGTGGACGAAGTAGAAGCGCGTCCCGGTCGGGACGTCGCGGAGGAAGGGGTGGGGCTCCGTCCAGCGGACCGTGTTCCATCCCATGTGCGGAACCTTCACCTCGCGAGGCAGGCGTCGGGAGACCCCGTCGAACAGGCCGAGCCCGACCTCCTCGTCCTCCTCGCTGCCCTCGAACAGGATCTGCATCCCGACGCAGACCGCGAACATCGGCCGGCCGCTCGTCGCGAACCCGGACACGACGGCGTCCAGGCGGCGCCGGCGGAGGTTCCGCATGCACGCGCCGAAGTTCCCGACGCCGGGCACGACCAGGCCGTCGGCCGCGAGCGCGGCCTCCGGGTCCTCGGTCACCTCGGGCTTGCCGCCGACGTGCTCGATCGCCCGAGCGACGCTCCGGAGATTGCCCATCCCGTAGTCGAGGATCGCGATCGTCACAGCGTTCCCTTCGTGCTCGGTACGTCGTCCCCGACGATCCGAACGGCGTCCTGCAGACACTTCGCGAGCGCCTTGAACTCGGCCTCGACGACGTGGTGGGGCGAGCGCCCGGCCTTCAGGCGCACGTGCAGGGTCATCTCGGCCGCCGTCGCGAATGCCCGGAGGAAGTCCTCGGTGAGTCCGGTGTCGTAGATCCCGATCGTCTCGGCGGGCGCGTCGACCTCGTGGACGACGAACGGCCGCCCCGAGAGGTCCAGCGCGACCTCGACCGCCGCCTCGTCCAGCGGCACCGTGATCGAGGCGAAGCGCCGGATGCCGCGCTTGTCGCCGAGCGCCTCCTTCAGCGCCTGCCCGAGCGCGAGCCCGACGTCCTCGACCGTGTGGTGCCCGTCGACTTCGAGGTCGCCCTTCGCGGTGACGGCGAGGACGAAGCCCGCGTGCGTGCCGAGCTGCTGGAGCATGTGATCGAAGAACGGCATCCCCGTGTCGGCGGTCGCCGACCCAGATCCGTCGAGCGCGATCTCGACGCGGACGCTGGTCTCCTTCGTCACGCGCTCGACCGTGGATGCGCGCGTCATGCCAAGGCCTCCTCGAGCGCGGACAGGAAGCGATCGACCTCCTCGGGCGTGCCGGCCGTGACGCGCAGGCACTCGGGGACGAGCGCGGTGAAGTCGCGCACGAGCACGTCCCGGTCGAGGAGCCCGCGCCAGACGTCCCCGGCGGGCCGGGGCGGCCGGAACAGGACGAAGTTGGCGTCGGACGGGAACGCCTCGGCCCCCATCGGCGGGAGGGCGTCGAGGATGCGATCACGCTCCTTCCGGATCGCGGCCAGGATCTCGAGCGCCTCCTCGCGGTGGTCGAGGGCCACGAGGCCGGCCGCCTGGGTGATCGCGCTCAGGTGGTAGGGGAGCCGAACCCGCCGGAGATCCTCGACGACCTCGGGCGACGCGAAGCAGTAGCCCACCCGGGCGCCGGCGAGCGCGAAGGCCTTCGAGAAGGTCCGGACGACGACGAGGTTCGGATGCCGTCGGACGAGCGAGGCCGCGCTCTCGCCGCCGAACTCCACGTACGCCTCGTCGACGACCACGAGGGCGGCGTCGTGCGAGGCGAGCTCCACGACCGCCTCGAGCGGCTGGGCGTTACCGGTCGGGTTGTTGGGCGAGCAGACGAAGACCACCTCCGGCCGGTGGGCCAGCGCGGCGGTCACGTCGCGCGAGGTGATCGTCCAGGGCGGCTCGAGCCGGACCGGCACGACCTCGCCGTTCGCGACCCAGGCGAGACGCGAGTGGAGGGAGTAGGTGGGCTCGAACACGACGACCCGCCGGTCGGGCCCGGCGTAGGCCAGCAGCAGCTGAAGCAGGACCTCGTTCGACCCGTTCGCGGCCCACGTTCCTTCAGCGGTGTGGCCGTGCAGATCGGCGAGCCGGGCGCGGAGCGTCTGGGCCTCCCGATCCGGGTACCGGTTGAGCGTGAGCTCGCGGACGGCCGCCGTCAGGTCCTCCCGGTACGACTCGGGCAGCGGGTACGGGCACTCGTTCGTATTCAGGCGGGCCGTGACGTCGAGCTGCGGCGCCTCGTAGGGTTCGACGTCGCGGAGGCCGGGACGGGGCCTGGTCATTGGGCGGACCTCCGGTCCTCGGCACGCACCTCGACCGCCCGGGCGTGGCCCACGAGGCCCTCGCTCCTCGCGATGGCCGAGACCTCGGGCGCCAGCGTTCTCGCCGCGCCGTCGTCCATCTCGACGACGGACATCACCTTCACGAAGTCGGCCGCGCGGAGGCCGCTCGCGAACCGCGCCGTGCCTCCCGTCGGCAGGACGTGGTTGGAGGCGACCCCGTAGTCGCCGAACGGCACGGGCGTGAACGACCCGACGAAGATCGCGCCGGCGTTGCGGATCCCGTTGGCGAACGGGCCGGCCGACGTGACCGTCAAATGGAGGTGCTCGGGCGCGAGGTCGTTGACGACCGCGACCGCCTGTTCCCAGTCCGAGACGAGGAGCGCGCGAGCCCCCTTCAGCGCGGACTCGACCACGTCGCGTCGGGCCGCCTTCACGACCTCGGCCTCCAGCTGCTCGCCGACCCGCTCGACGAGCGACGGATCAATCGCGACGAGCGTGGCGACCGCGTCGGGGTCGTGTTCGGCCTGGGCGACGAGGTCGATCGCGACCCACCTGGGGTCGGCGTCGGGGCCCGCGACCAGGACCAACTCGGTCGGGCCGGCGAGTCCGTCGATCCCGACAACTCCGTTCAGCTGGCGCTTGGCCTCGGTCACGTACGCGTTGCCCGGCCCGACGACCTTGTCGACGACCGGGACGGACTCGGTGCCGTAGGCGAGCGCAGCGATCGCCTGCGCGCCTCCGGCTTTCACGACGTGCGTCGCGCCGGCGCGTTTGGCCGCGTAGAGCACCTCCGGGTGGACGGAGCCGTCGGGCCGCGGCGGTGTGCAGACGACGATCTCCTCGACCCCCGCCACGAACGCCGGGGTGACCGTCATGGCGACCGACGACGGGTACACGGCCCGGCCGCCCGGGACGTAGCAGCCGGCGGCGCGGATCGGTCGCACGCGCTCGCCGAACCGAACCCCGTCGCGTTCGTCCTGCCACTCGGGCGGAAGCTGCCGGCGATGAAGTGCCGCGACGCGATCGATCAGCCGGTCGACGGCGAGCCGGAGCTCGTCCGGGATCGACTCGATCGACACGAGGAACTCGTCCGGGGTGACGAGCAGCCCCGGCTCGCGAAGATCCGCGCCGTCGAACCGCAACGTGAGGTCGAGCAGCGCGTCATCGCCCTCGTCGCGGACGCGCAGAACGATGTCGCGAACGGTGTCGGATACGTGAGGGTCGATCTCGAGGCGTCGGGGCTCGAGCCGCTCCCTCCGATCCCGGAGGTCGAGGAGCTCGAGCACCTAGTGCCCCTCGGCGGCCTCGTGATGCTCGGGGGTCGCGGCGTGCTCGGCGCGCCGGTCGCGAACGAACAGGATCCAGCCGCTCGCGGAGACGAACGCCGCGGCGGCGATGAGCAGGCCCAAGGCCAGGAGGAACGTCGCTTGACGATCCATGGGCTCGACAGGGTACCCGAAAGCACTGCGGCGCCGCGTCACCGTTCGGAGCGCGGCGGCCGGCCGTTCCCCGCGACCGACCGGATTCGCTCCGTCGTCCGAGGGATCCCTCCCTCGACCCGCTCCCAGCGGCCGTTCCGCAGCGCCTCGTACTCGCGGAACGCGGAGGGGATCGCCGCCGCGGTCAACAGGTCGGCGCGATCCATCAGCTGGAAGTGCAGGTGGGGGGCGGTGGAGTTGCCCGTGCTCCCGACCCGCCCGATTACGTCACCCTCGCGAAGGGCCTGCCCGGGCCGGACGACCACGGACCCGGGGGCAAGGTGGGCGAACAGTGCGTGGTACTCGGCGTTGCGCACGACGACGTGGTTCCCGAGGATCGCGTCCAGCCTGGAGGCCCGGAACGTGACGGCGTTTCCGAGGACGAGCAGGAGCTCCCGGAGCGGGTGCAGCCACGCGCGCTCCTTCGCGCCGTCCCTCGCGTGTACGACCTCGCCGTCGAACGCGGCATGGACCGTCTCGCCCCAGCCGTAGCACTCGTCGGTGCGGACCCCGAACAGCAGCGTCCGCGCCGTGCTCGCCGGGTGGTAGCCGCCGGCTCGCATATCCACCCTCCACAGGTCGAAGGCGTACCGCTGGCCGAGCTGATCGGTCCCGTGGCTCGGGATCCGGCTGGCGGGGGAGTGCGCCGCCCTCCATTCCCCGAGGAGGGGGAAGGCGACGACCCGAGCGCCCTCGAGCTCGCTCATCGCGAGGCGCGCTTCCCAGGCGGGTCGATGACGACGCGTCGGCGCGGCGACGCGTCGCTCCTCGAGCCCTCGCCCGGATAGAGGGCCAGCGCGAGGCGCTGGGGCTCCCCGTCCGCGGCGTCGAGCTGCTCGAACTCGCGCATGAGCGCGAGGAGGCGTTTGCGGAACCGGGCCGCGCGCCGGCGATCGAGGCGGACCTGGCCGAGAAGGGCGACCACGTCCGAGGAATCGGGGCTCCGCGCCGTGGCGATCGCCGCGGACAGGTCGTCGCGAAGGACGGCGAGGGCGGTCGCGCGCCGATCCTCGATGCGATCGGACCGCATCCGGACCTCGAACGCGAGTGCGGCGGCCCGGTAGTACTTCTCCAGGTTCCGCCCCGTGTCGCGCTTCTCGACGAGGCGGATGAGCCCGGTGCGTTCGAGGAGCCGGAGATGGCGCGTGAGGTTCGCCGGGTGCACGCCGAGCGCGCGCGAGAGGCCGGTGCCCGTCATCGGTTCGCGGCCCAACAGCGCGAGGATGCTCATCCGGGTCGGGTGTACGTACGCCCGGATACGTTCGTCGTCCTCGAGGACGAGCAACGGTCCGGGCTCGACGGATTCAATTGACACTGGGCTAACGTTAGACAGAACGCCAGTGTCCCGTCAAGACGCCGGGATACGTCAGGATGCTCCGATCGGCGTGGGATCGGGGCTGGGAATGCGCGACGGCTCGGCCGGGCGACCGGTGCACCACCTGTGGAGGACGGCGCCGCTTCGGCTGCTCCGTCACCCGCCGCTGTTCGCGGCGATCGCCGTGGGTTGCCTGCTCCTGGTCGTCGCGGCGGCCGCCTACCCGCTCTTCATCTCGGCCACCGAGAGCCGGCTCGTCCGATCGCAGCTCCGGATGCCGACGATGACACGGTTCGGCGCCGGCCTGGTCTACCAGCGCGATTCCCTGGGGTTTCGCGAGCGGGTGCCGGGCGGCGACGAGGAGGCGCTCCTTCACGAGCGCATGGACGAGCTCTTCGCCGAGCTGGTGGCCGCCAGCCCCGCTCTGGACGAGCCGCTCGTGCAGGTCGTCGGGGGCCTCGCGACCCTCGCCTCGACCGACCGGCCGGAGGAGACCAGGACGGGCCGCCTCTTCTCGGGAGAGGGCGCACTCGACCACGTCGAGATCGTCGAGGGGCGGGACGGGCCGGGGGTCTGGATCTCGGACCTGGTCGCCGAGCCTCTCGGCCTGCACACCGGCGACCTCGTGCGCCTCCGGGGACGGGCCGAGCGCACGGTCGATCTCGAGGTCGACGGGGTGTATCGGTCCCTCTACAACCGTCCGATCCCCGGGTACTGGCTGCTCTCGCGCGAGAACCTGATCGGCGAGTGCCCGGATTGCCCTCCGCCGCCGCAGTTCCTCATCCTCGACCTGGAGCAGATGATCGAGGTCTCGCGAGCCATCGGGGAGCGGGACGCGACGTTCGCCTGGCAGGCTCCGATCGCCGACCCGTACGGCCTGACCCTTGCCGCCGCGCGGGAGCTGGATCGCTTCGAGGCGACCCTTCGCGCGCGGATCAGCGACGATCGGACGGAGGTCGGGCGCACGTTCGGTTGCTGCGGCGCGCTCGGATTCTTCCAGGATCGGACCATCCTGCGGTCCGGCGTCGACAGCGTGATCGTGAGCGTCGAGCAGCGGGTGGCGGCGCTCCAGAGTCCCGGCCTGGTTTTGCAGGTCGCCGGGGTGGTGGTGGCCCTGCTGGTCGTGGGCTTCGCGGGGATCTTCGCGCTCGCGGCCCGGGAGGTGGAGGCCGGGCTCCTGTTCGCCCGTGGCGCGGCGCCGCTCTCGGTGGGCGCGAAAGGTGCGCTCGAGACGATCCTGCCGGCCTTGACGGGTGCGGCGGCCGGGCTGGGCGTCGCCTTTGCGCTCGTCGTTGCGCTCGGCCCCGACGGGGCCATCGCGGCAGGTGCGATCGCCGACGCGGTACGGGCAGCCGGTCTCGCCACCCTCGTCGCGGTGCTGCTCCTCGGTCTCGTGTCGGCGCTATCGTTCCTCCGCCGCTCGGAGCGACACCGCGATCGATTGCGGTCGGTCGGCCGGCTGCCGTGGGAGATCGCGATCATCGCGCTAGCGTTCCTCGTCCTCCGGCGCCTCCAGACAGGCGGAGCGTTCATCGAGGGGGCTGTCGGTGGCCTTCGTCGGCCGAGCCCGCTGCTGTTGCTGTTCCCGATCCTGTTCCTTGCCGGCTTCGCCGTCGCCGGCGCCCGGCTCCTTCCCGTGGTGGCGCGATGGGGGCGCCAGCGGAGCGGTCGTCGTGCGCCCTGGGCATATCTCGCGGTCCACCGCCTCGCCGCGGCGCCGCGCCTCGTCGTCCTGCTGATCGCGGCCTCCACGCTGTCCCTCGGCATCTTCGTGCAGGCACAAACGGTGGTGCGATCGCTCGAGACCACGGTCGATGCGAAGGCCAGGGTGTTCGTCGGGAGCGACGTCCAGGGACGGGTGGGCTTCGACACTCCGCAGCCGGGGTCCTACGCGATGCCGACGACCCGGGTCACGCGACGCCTCCTGGCCGGGTCGCTCGAGCCGGCCGGCGGGCCCTTCGATCTGATGACGATCGACCTTGCCACGTTCAGCGAGGCGGCCTACTGGAACGACGCGTTCGCCTCCGAGGACCTCGACGTCATGCTCTCCCGGCTCGCGGAGCACCGTGGGGCCGGCGTGCCGGTCGCCGTCGCCGGCGACGACGTCGATCCGACGGCCCTCTTCGTCGATCGCGAACACGTGCAGGTTGACGTCGTCGCGCACGCCGACGCCTTCCCCGGGATGTCCTCGCTCCGTCCCCTCGTGGTGGCCGACGAGGCGGCGTTCCTCGCGGCGTTCGGCGGTGCGAATCCACTTGCGCGCGCACCGGCAAGCACGCAGCTGTGGGTGCGGGGCGAGGAGGACGCGGCCCGGGCGGCCCTGGGCGCGCTCGAGTTCCCGCCGGAGCTCGTGCTCACGGCGTCGGAAGTCGAGGACATCCCCTCCATCTCGGCGGTCGTCGACACGTTCCTGGTCCTGAACGCGCTCGGCCTGGCGGCTGCCGCACTCGTCGTCGCCGCGATGCTGATGTACCTGCAGTCGCGCCAGCGCTCGCAGCTGGTGTCCTACGGCCTCTCGCTCCGGATGGGCATGACGCACCGGGCCCATCGCCGCTCGTTGGTCGGCGAGGTCTCGGCGATGCTCTGCTCGTCCTACGCGATGGCGGTCGTGCTCGCCCTCACCGCCGCGTTCCTCACCACGCGGATGCTCGATCCGCTCGAGTCCATCCCCCCGGCTCCGCTGTTCGCGTCGCCGGTCGCGGCCGTCGCGGTGTCGTTGGTCGGGGTGACGATCGTCGGGTGGCTCGGCGGCTGGTTCGCCAACCGGCGCGCCCGCCGCGTCGACTTCGGGGAGGTGATGCGGGTTGCGGAGTGAGGCACCGGCCGCTCGCTGCGAGGATCTCGCGAAGACGTACCGGACGCCGACCGGTGCCGTCCACGCGCTCCGGGGCGTGTCGGCTCGTTTCCCGCGCGGCGCGCTCACGGCCGTCGTCGGTCCCTCGGGGAGCGGCAAGTCATCGCTGCTCCGCATCCTGGCCGGAATGGATCACCCGACGTCCGGCGTCGTGGAGGTCGAGGGGACGCGCGTCGACGGTGCGGCGTGGCGGACGCTCCGGCGGCTTCGGCGCGAGCGGGTCGGTTACGTGTTCCAGCGGGCGACGGACAACTTCTTCCCGCACCTGACGGTTCG
Source organism: Actinomycetota bacterium (assembly GCA_050692535.1). GTDB lineage: Bacteria > Actinomycetota > UBA4738 > UBA4738 > HRBIN12 > CALGFI01. The sequence continues at coordinate 10,951 of JBOGVL010000025.1, forward strand.
GCAGCATCTGCAGCAGGCGGCCACGTCCGGGCGGGCGCCGCTCGTGGAGGTCGGCGATCTGCTCGGCACGCTCGGCATCGCCGACCGGGTCGATCATCGCGTGTCGGAGATCTCAGGCGGCGAGCAGCAGCGGGCGGCGTTCGCGTGCGTGATCGCGGCGGGAGCCCGCTTCGTCATCGCCGACGAGCCGACCGCCGAGCTCGACACGACGTCGGCCCTGGGGGTGCTCGGGACGATCTCCTTGCTCGTCGGAAGCGGGGTGACGTTCGTCCTCGCGACCCACGATGCCACGGTGGTGCGAGCGGCCGACGCCGTCGTGGAGCTGGAGCATGGCGTCCTTCGCTCGAAGCGCCGGGCCCTCGACGAGGTTTCGCTCCGCGGCCGCGACCTTTCCGAGGAGGGGCCGGTCCCCTCGGACGGACACGAAGACGTGGTCGTGGAGGCTCGCGAGATCTCCAAGGCGTACCGGCGGGGGAGCGAGATCGTGCACGCCGTGCGGGACGTCGACCTGGCCGTGGCGCGGCGAGAGCTCGTCGGGTTGGTCGGGAGGTCGGGATCGGGCAAGACCACCCTGTTGAACGTGGTCGCCGGTTGGGAACGTCCCGACACCGGGACCGTGACGCTCGCGGGCAGGGCGGCCTCGGACGCCACGCCGCGCTGGAGCGAGGTCGCGGTCGTTCCCCAGCGCCTCGGCCTGATGGAGGAGCTCACGATCCGCGAGAACGTGGAGTACCCCGCCCTGCTCGATGGCCGGCTCGAGGAATCGCGCCCCCTCGTCGATCGTCTCGTCGAGGCGATGGGCCTCGATGAGCTCCAGCACCGATACCCGAACGAGGCGTCCGTCGGCGAGCAGCAACGCGCGGCGCTCGCGCGAGCCCTCGTGCTCACGCCGCACCTGATCCTGGCCGACGAGCCGACCGGCCACCAGGATCGGGGATGGACCGGCCGCATGTTCGATGCCCTTCGACAGGCGACCCGCGAGGGGACCGCCTGCCTCACCGCGACGCATGACGAGGACGTCGCCGGCTACCTGGATCGAGTGCTCGCGATGTCGGACGGACGCCTCGAGCAGCGAACGGCCTGAGGCCGAGCTACCGCGGGGCGAGCTCCTCCGACTGCTCGTCGAGCTCGGCGATCGTGTCGGGCACCACGAACCGAGGGGTGGCGCGCCGGCTGAACACGATCGCCAGGACGATCGAGACGAGCCCGACGAGCATCGCCATCGCGATCGCGACCAGCGCCCACGCCTCAACGAGGGGTCGGTCGTCGGAAGCCGGCACGACAGGGATCACGGCGTTCGTCTGGATCGGCGACTCGGTCGCGGCGTCCAGCTCGCGTTGGAGTCGGTCGACCTCGGCGTTCAACTCGGCCACGCGTTCGCCGCCCGGCACGTTCGACTCGAGCTCCTCGAGCGCGCGCCTGGCCTTCCGGAGCTCGTGCCGCAGGCCCCAGTTCCGCCCGTACAGCTCCTGCTGCTCGTTCAGCAGCAGCGCCTCGCGCTCGGTCTGGACGATCGAGATCGTGCCGGAGAGGGTTTCGCGGAAGCCGGCGGTGGTGCACGGTTCGTTGCAGACCTGGACGTTGTAATAGTCGCCCGGCACGTCGGGCACCGTGAAGGTCACCCGGATCTCGAACTCGGTTCCCTTCTCGTGTTCGATCGTCGCGGTGCCGACCCGGATGACACCGCCGGGCAGCGGTTCGCCCTCCTCGATCCAGGCGTTCGGCGGTACGACGTAGACGGCGAACGGGCCCCGTTCGAGCAGGCCCTGCTGGTTCTCGGGGATCGACACGTACCCCTCGCCGGCCGCGCTGTCACCCGGCAGGTAGTGGGTCTCGTCGAACTGGATGTAGGCGCCGCCGTCGGCGCCGGCCTCCAGCGGCCACGCGAGAAGCGTCCCGAGCACCAACCCCACGACGAACGATCGCCTTCGCGCGCATGCGGCCTCCCTCCGGCGGTCCGATCCCGCATCCAGCAAGACCGCCGCCCCCGACTCCCGGTTCCGTGGAACCTTCCCGGCCTCCGGGCGGTAGTTCGGGTCGAGGGCGGAGAGCGGTGCGCCCCCGAGGCCGAACGGGAGGGCGGAGCGATGCGTGTGAGGCTGCTCGTGACGGGGTCCGTGCTCGCGTTGTTGGGCGCGGCGTGCGTCGGGTCGGCGGATCAGAGTCCGCCCGCGCCCGAGAGCGCCGTGACGACCGAGACCCTCCTGCTTGGGACCGTCGAGGGGCCGCTCGTCGTGCGGGTGCCGGACGGATCCGTGTTGTTCGAGCAGCAGGACGCCGTCGCGAGCCTCGGCGGCTCGTGGCTGCTCTCGACGTCGACGGCCGCGGGCTCGACCGTGCTCCGGGAGATCGACGGCGCGACCGGCGATCTCGTCTCGTCGGCTCGCGTCGACGGCGACCTGGAGGTCCGCGTCGTCTCCGAGTCCGGCCGCGCGGCCGCGCTCATGGACCCGCTGCCGGCCGGGTGGGATCCCGCCGTCCCGCTCCCGCGGGCGCGGACGACCATCGTCGTCGCCGACCCGGCGGGCGGAAGCGAGCCGACGACGTTCGACCTTCCCGGGAACTTCGAGCCCGAGGCGTTCTCGACCGATGACTCCAAGCTCTTCCTGATCCAGCACCTCCCGGCCGAGACGCCGTCCGTCTACCGCGTCACGCTGCTCGACCTTCGCAGCGGCAAGGTGCGGCCGGTGTTCGGCCCGTTCAAGGGAGCGCCGGAGCGGATGCCCGGCACGCGGTTGCAGCAGGAGCTCTCGCCGACCGCGGAGCAGCTCTACACGCTGTACTCGAGCTCGCGCCCGGGCTACGCCCCGCACGAGGCCCCGGTCGCGAACGGCACGACCGTCTCCTTCGTGCACGTGTTGAGCCTCGAGGAGGGCTGGGCGCACTGCGTCGGGCTGCCCGAGTCGATGTGGGATCGTCCCTCGGCCGAGCAGGCGATGGCGACCACCCCGGACGGCTCCCGACTGTTCGTGATCGACGCCGGCCGCGGGCTCGCCGCGATCCTGCACACCGAGACGCTCGAGGTGCGCACCGCGCCGGTCTCCCTGCCCACCGTCGGCGGGATCCGGCGGACGACCGCGCGGATGAGCCCGGACGGGGACACCCTGTTCGTCGCCGTGGCTGGCCGAGACGGCGGATCGTTCGTGACCGCGCTGGACGCCCGGACGCTCGAGGTCCTCGACACGTGGCGCGTCGCGGGCTCGGTCTCCGGGCTCGGCGTCTCCTCGGACGGGACGAGCGTGTACGCGGCCGTCGAAGGAGTGGTCGTCGTGCTCGACGCCGCGACGGGCCGCGAGGTGCGAGCGGTCCCGGTTCCGACCGACGCGCCGGTGGTCCGGGTGACGCCGCTGGCCGGCTGAGGCGGCCGCCGGGCTCATCGCGGCCCGGGTGGATCGGGGAAAATGGCCTCGTGCGTCTCCCCATCATGCCGCCGGTCGCGCCGATGCTCGCGAAGTCCGTCGCGACCATCCCGGTCGGGGCCTTCGGTTTCGAACCGAAGTGGGACGGGTTCCGCTCCATCGTCTTCCGCGATCTCGACGAGGTGGAGATCGGCAGCCGCAACGAGCGCCCGATGACCCGGTACTTCCCGGAGGTCGTCGAGGCGATCCGGACCAACCTGCCCGATCGATGCGTGATCGACGGGGAGATCGTGGTCCCGGACGCCGAGCTTCGCCGCCTGGAGTTCGAGACCCTCCAGCAGCGGATCCACCCGGCCGCCAGCCGGGTCAAGCTCCTCGCCGAGACGACCCCGGCCCGTTTCGTCGCCTTCGACCTCCTCGCCCTCGACGACGTCGACCACACGCGCACGCCGTTCGCCGAGCGCCGCCACGTGCTCGAGGAGGCCCTGACGGAGGCTCGTCCGCCGATCCACCTCACCCCGCTCACGACCGATCCCGAGGTCGCCGAGCGGTGGTTCCATCGCTTCGAGGGTGCCGGCCTGGACGGGGTGATCGCCAAGCCGCTCGATGGCACGTACCAACCCGACAAGCGGGTCATGTTCAAGATCAAGCACGAGCGCACGGCCGACTGCGTGGTCGCCGGGTACCGGGTGCACAAGAGCGGCCCCGACGCGATCGGCTCGCTGCTCCTCGGTCTCTACGACGGCGACGGCGATCTGGCGAACGTCGGGGTGATCGGTGCGTTCCCGATGCAGCGCCGTCGCGAGCTCCTCGTCGAGCTGCAGCCGCTGGTCACGACGTTCGGCGGCCACCCCTGGGACTGGTCGAAGTACCTC
>JBOGVL010000026.1:0-14970 GCA_050692535.1 Actinomycetota bacterium
ACCGCCGGCGCCTGCCTCGAGACGACCTCGGACGAGGTCGTCGTCCGCGTCAAAGTGCTCGTCGACGCGTCGCTCGCGTCCGGTTCGAGCGAGGCCGGCTCGTGCGTCGACGTGTTCGTGAGCGTGTCGCCGGCCAAGCCCGGACAGAGCGTCGAGCTCCAGCGGCGCTTCGCCGGCGCGTGGTCGACGACGGAGTCCGTGCCGTTGAACGGCGACGGCGACGGGCGTGCCGAGCCCTGCCTCGGCTGGGACGACGTGGGGGTCGCCCGGTTCCGGCTCCGCTGGGTCCCCCAAGACTCGCTGAACGAGCAGGGCACGAGCCCGACCCTCGCGTTGCAGGTCACGAAGGCCGGCTGGATGACGCGGATCGACGAGGTCGTCGGCGGGCGCGCCGTGTCGGTGTCGGTCTCCGAGGAGGACGCCTCCCTGTACCGGCGCTCGGACGAGAAACCTCGGACGCCGGCGTCCAACGAGAAGCTCCTCCTCGCGATGGCGGTGCTCGACACCTTCGGTCCTGACCACCGGATCCGAACGCGCGCGGCCGCCACGGCGTTCGCGGACGGCGTCGTGGACGGGGACCTGTGGATCCTCGGCCACGGCGACCCACTCGTCGGGCGCTCCTCGCTCGGCGATCTCGCCGACGCGCTCGTCGCGGCGGGGCTGACCCGTGTCACCGGGAGCGCGATGGGGAGCACGGGCTTCTTCCGGCGCGACTGGGACGCGCCCGGATGGAACGAGGTCGCGCGCGACTACGTGAACCGGCCGACGGCGCTGTCGTTCGCCGGCAACTCGGTCCCCGACCCCGAACGCGAGGCGGCACGATCCCTCACCAAGCACCTCGAGAAGCGCGGCGTCGCCGTCGGCGGCGGCCCCGGCGCCGGGACGCCGCCGAAGGGGCTCACGGAGGTCGCGGCCCTCGAGTCCAAGCCGCTCACGGTGCTCCTGGCGAAGATGCTCCGGCCATCGTGGAACTTCGCCGCCGAGGTGCTCGGCAAGGGACTCGGCGCGGAGGTCCGCGGGGCGCCCGGGACGATCGCGAAGGGCGCCGGCACCATCGAGGCCTGGGCCGGGCAACGGGGCGTGGACTTCTCCCTGTTCGACAACTCGGGGCTGTCGTACGACAACCGCGTGACCGCGGCCGGCATCGTGGAGCTCCTCGCGCAGGCGGAGGACGAGGACTGGGGGGACGAGCTCCGGCAGGCGCTGCCGACCGGCGGGCAGGGAACGCTCGAGGACCGGCTGCACGACGTGCAGGTGCGGGCAAAGACGGGGTCGCTCACGGATGTCTCCGCGCTGTCCGGCTGGGTGTTCGCCGAGCGCCCGGACGCCTGGATCGAGTTCTCGATCCTGTGCGCGGGAATGCCGAAGTCCACGGCCTCGAACATCGAGGACCAGATCGTGCGCATCCTCCAGAACAACGCGGGTTCTCCGTAAACCACGCCCGCTCGCGCGCCGATGTTTGACCTGAATGGACGCACACGTCCGCGCCCCCAATCGGGAGGGTCTGCTCGACCGCGCCGACCCTCCGGTCGCGAAGTCCCGGTACGTCGAGCTTCGCGAGACCGAGGTCCGCTACCGGGCCCTGGTCGAGCACATCCCGGCGATCGTCTACACCGAGATCGCCGACCCCACCAGCCCGACCGGCTATCGCCCGGCGTACGTGAGCCCGCAGACCACGCAGATCCTCGGCTACACACCCGAGGAGTGGTCCGAGGACCCGTCGCTGTGGGAGCGGATCCTGCACCCGGATGACCGGGAGGCGGCGCTCGCGGCGGATCAGGACGGCGACGACGCCGACCGGCGCTTCCGGCACGAATACCGGGTGCTGGCCAGGGACGAGCGCGTGGTGTGGATCCGCGACGAGGCCGTCCTCGTCCGGGATCCGTCGACGGGCCTGAACTTCTGGCAGGGCATGATGGTGGACATCACCGCCGAGGTCGCGGCGCGCGAACATCACGCCGAGGTCGAGGCGAAGTACCGCGCGCTGGTCGAGCAGCTGCCGGCCGTCGTGTACCTCGGCGAGTACGGCGAGGAGGGCGACTGGCTCTACATCAGCCCCGAGATCGAGCGCGTGATGGGTTTCACGTCGCAGGAGTGGCTCGCGCATCCCGGGCCGATGGGACTCCTCACCCACCCGGACGACCTCCCGAAGGTCCGTGAGGAGGAGGAGCGTTCGCTCCGCACCGGCGATCCGTTCCGCGCCGAGTACCGGATGCGGCGCCGGGACGGGCGGTGGATCTGGATCCTGGACGAGGCCTCGGTCGTCCGCGACGAGGGAGGCAACGCCCTGTGCATGCAGGGCCTGATGTACGACATCACCGAGCGGAAGGAGGCCGAGGAGCGGCTCGTCGCGCTCGACCGCCTGAAGAACACGCTCCTGCACACGCTCTCGCACGACCTCAAGGAGCCGCTGACCGCGATCCTGGGCGCCGCGAGCACCCTCGAGCGGCTGGACGGGGAGCTCCATGCGGCTGAGCGAGCGGATCTGTTGCGGACGCTGGTCGAGCGGACCAAGGGTATGAACACGTTGCTGACCGACCTGCTCGACCTCGATCGTCTCGACCGCGGGATCCTGGAGCCCCGTCGGTTCCCCGTCGACCTCGGCCGCCTGGTCCAGGACCTGGTCGCCCGGGCCGACGTCCTCCGGGGGCACCAGGTCGAGGTCGACGCCGAGCGCTGCATCGCCAACGTGGACGTCACGAAGGTCGAGCGGATCGTGGAGAACCTGCTCGCGAACGCCGCCCGCCACACGCCGAGGGGGTCTCGGGTCTGGGTCCGCGTGCGGTCCGATGTGGCCGGCGCCACGATCGCCGTCCAGGACGACGGTCCTGGCGTGCCCGACGAGCTCCGGGAGGCGATCTTCGAGCCGTTCCGCCGCGGCCCCGACCGGGCGCAGCCCGGTAGCGGGATCGGCCTGTCGCTCGTCGCGCGGTTCGCGGAGCTCCACGGGGGGCGCGCGTGGGTCGAGGATCGGGAGGGCGGCGGCTCCTCCTTCGGCGTGTTCCTGCCCGCCGAGGGCGCCTCGCCCTAGCGGCCGAGCGCCCGCTCGATCTCCCGAGCCGATTCCGTGACCGCCGGGGCGTAGCGCCGAGCGCTGATGCGACCCATCCTCGCGGACGGACCGGAGACGGAGACGACGCCGAGCACGATGTCGTACTCGCCCACGATCGGCGCGCTCACGGACCCCACACCGCGTTGGCGTTCGTCGGTGCTCGACGCCCACCCTCTCGTCCGGACGAGCTGCACCTCGCGCGCGAAGCGCTCGGGGTCTGCCGCCCTGCGGATCAGCGACTGCGGGTTCGGGTCGAACGCGAGGAACACCTTCGCCGCGGACCCCGCAGTGAGCGGAAGCGAGGCTCCGACCGGGACGATCGTTCGCAGCTCGTTCGCCGACTCGATAGCGTCGACGCAGACGCGAGCGTCGCCCGCGCGCACGTACAGCTGGGCGCTCTCGCCGGTCATGCCCGCGAGACGCTGGAGGACCGGATGGGCGATGTCGCGGAGCGGGAGCTCGCGCATCGCTCGGTTCGCGAGGCGAAGGAGCTCGGGGCCTAGTCGGTAGCCGAACCCTTCGTAGTGGGCGAGGAAGCCGTGCTCCTCGAGCGCCCGGATCAACCGGTGCGCGGTGCCGCGCGGGAGCCCCGTCGCGGTCATGATCTTCGTGAACCGGTGCGCCCCGGCCTCCACCGCGGCGAGGATCGAGACGGCCCGGTCCAGCGTGCCGACCCCGGTGTCCGGCCTCCCGTGGCCCGTCCGCGCGCCGCCCGCCCGCTCGACACCGCGTTTCGTCATGTTCCGATGGATGGTACTGAGTTCCACTATCTGGAACAAGGGTGGACGAACCACGCCGCGCTGCGGCACCATGGCCGCCATGGTCGTCGCCCCGAGGACGCTCGCGGAGAAGGTCTGGGAACGTCACCTTGTCCATCGGGCCGAGGGCGAGCCGGACCTGCTCTACGTCGACCTGCACCTCGTGCACGAGGTGACGAGCCCCCAGGCGTTCGACGGACTCCGTGCCGGCGGCCGCCGCGTGCGACGCCCGGATCTCACCGTCGCCACCATGGACCACAACGTGCCGACGGGGCCGGGGCCGGTCGATCCGGTGAGCGTCCGGCAGATGGAGGCGCTCGCGCACAACTGCGAGGAGTTCGGCATCACGCTGTTCCCGACCGGGAGCCTCGGCCAGGGCATCGTGCACGTGATCGGGCCGCAGATGGGACTCACTCAGCCCGGCCTGGTGATCGTCTGCGGCGACTCGCACACGTCGACGCACGGGGCGTTCGGGGCCCTCGCGTTCGGCGTCGGCACCAGCGAGGTCGAGCACGTCCTCGCCACGCAGACGCTGCCGCAGCGCCGGCCCGGGGCGATGGCGATCACGGTCGAGGGCGAGCTCCCGCCCGGCGTCTCCGCCAAGGACGTGATCCTGGGGATCATCGCGAAGATCGGGACCGGCGGCGGCGTCGGCCACGTCCTCGAGTACCGGGGCAGCGCGATCCGGTCGCTGTCCATGGAGGGCCGTATGACCGTCTGCAACATGTCGATCGAGGCCGGCGCGCGGGCGGGCGTCATCGCCCCGGACGACACGACCTTCGCCTGGCTCGAGGGCAGGCCGAACGCCCCGGCGGGTGCGGGGTGGGAGGCGGCACTCGACGACTGGCGCACGCTCCCCACCGACGACGGCGCCGAGTTCGACGCCGAGGTCCGGATCGACGCCGGCGGGCTTCGCCCCCACGTGTCCTGGGGGACCAACCCGGGGCAGACGGTGACGATCGACGACGTCGTCCCCGAGCCGGCCGACGAGGCGGCCGAGCGGGCCCTCGCGTACATGGGCCTGGTCCCCGGGACGGCGATGCGCGACATCCGCCCCGACACGATCTTCATCGGCTCCTGCACCAACTCCCGGATCACGGACCTGCGGGAGGCGGCGTCGATCCTGAAGGGGCGGAGGGTCGCCGCCGGCCTTCGCGCGATGGTGGTGCCCGGCTCGATGCTCGTGAAGCGCCAGGCCGAGGAGGAGGGGATCGACGTCGTGTTCCGGGACGCAGGGTTCGACTGGCGCGACGCGGGCTGCTCGATGTGCCTGGGCATGAACCCGGATCAGCTCGCCCCCGGCGAACGCAGCGCGAGCACGTCCAACCGCAACTTCGAGGGGCGGCAGGGCGCCGGCGGGCGCACGCACCTGGTGAGCCCGGCCGTCGCCGCGGCGACCGCGGTCGCCGGCCACTTCGCGACGCCGCAGGACCTGGGCGCCTGAGATGCGGGCGTTCACGACCCACACCGGGCGCGCGGTCCCGCTCGATCGCGCCGACGTCGACACCGACCAGATCATCCCGGCCGAGTACCTGCGGCGGGTCGAACGCTCCGGGTTCGGCCCGTTCCTCTTCGACAGCTGGCGGAAGAAGGACCCGGACTTCGTCCTGGACCGGCCGGAGCACGACGGCGCGACGATCCTGGTGACCGGGCCCAACTTCGGGAGCGGCTCCAGCCGCGAGCACGCCGTCTGGGCGCTCGAGGACCACGGGTTCCGGGCGCTCCTGGCGCCGAGCTTCGCGGACATCTTCCGCAACAACTGCACGAAGGTCGGCCTGCTGCCGGTGGAGCTCCCCGAGCCGGCGATCCGCACGCTCATGGACGCCGTGACCGCCGATCCCGCCGTGGAGATCACCGTGGACCTGCGGGAGCGTCTCGTGACCGCCCCGGGCGTCGCCGCCCGTTTCGAGATCGACGACTTCACGCGCTGGCGGCTGCTCGAGGGCCTCGACGACATCGGCCTCACGCTCCGACACGAGGCGGAGATCGCCGCGTACGAACGCGCGCGGCCGTTGCACCTACCGTCCGCTCGGTAAATCACGTCCTGCCAACGGCGGCGGGGGCGGCCGACGGCTCAAGGCCGAACGGTCGACGCCCGATCCCTCGGAGAGATGCCCACCGCCGAGCCGCTCGACGCCGTCCCCTTCGGTCGACGCGCCGCCGACCGCGCACGCCGACGTGCCTCCGACGTCCGCGGTCCGCAGGCGGTCAAGGACAAGCCGCTCCGCCGGGAGACCGATGGCTGGCTGGAGCGCTGGATGGCCACGGTGGCCGACCTGGCGCGGCTCAAGGAGTCCCATCCGATGCTCGACGCCGTGATCGACGCGCAGGCGGGCCGGAAGATCCGGATCGGCGACCACTGGCTGTCCGACTTCGCCAGCTGCAACTACCTGGGGTTCGACCTCGACCAGGAGATCATCGACCAGATCCCCGAGTACCTGGCCCGGTGGGGGACGCATCCGAGCTGGTCGCGACTCCTGGGGAGCCCCGTCCTCTACGAGGAGATCGAGGAGCGCCTGACCGCGCTCCTGGGTGCGGAGGACACCCTGCTCATGCCGACGATCACGCACATCCACATGTCCGTGATCCCCATCCTCGCCGGCGGCGGCGTCATCTTCCTCGACGGCCGGGCCCACAAGACGATCTACGACGGGGCGATGATCGCCCGGGGGCACGGCGCGACGATCCAGCGCTTCCGCCACAACGATCCCGAGCACCTCGCGGACGTGATGCGGGCCTCGACCCTCACGCCCCGGATGATCGCGCTCGACGGCGTGAACTCGATGACCGGCAACGCGCCCGACCTGCGCGAGTTCGCGCGTGTCGCTCGCGAGCACGACGCGCTCCTGTACGTCGATGACGCGCACGGCTTCGGCGTGATCGGCGAGCGGTCCCCCGACGAGCTCTGCGACTGGGGGACGAAGGGCAACTCGATCGTCCGGCACCACGGCGAGAGCTACGACGACGTCATCCTGGTCGGCGGCTTCAGCAAGGCCTACAGCTCCCTGCTCGCGTTCCTCGCCCTGCCGACGCGCCTGAAGGACGTGCTGAAGGTGGCGGCCCCGCCGTACCTGTATTCGGGGCCCTCCCCGATCGCCTCCCTCGCGACGACCATCGCCGGTCTCCGCGTGAACGAGACCCGCGGCGACCTCATCCGATCCGAGATGCACCGGAAGACCTGGAAGGTCCTGGACCGACTCCACGAGCTGGAGATCTACACGCCGAACCGGTCGGGGTATCCGCTGATCGAGGTCCCGCTCGCCGATCACGACGACATCGACGTCGTCGGCCAGTACCTGTACGAACGCGGCATCTACGTGACGATGGCCGCGTATCCGCTGGTCCCGAAGGACGAGGTCGGGTTCCGGATCCAGGTCACGGCCGCCAACGGCGACGACGAGATCGACCTCCTCTGCGAGGTGCTCGGCGAGATCAACGAACGCTTCGAGCTCCAGCACGACCAGCATCGCCGGCTGCTCCTCGAAGCGCGGCCGGCCGGGAGGTAGGGCGATGGCCAAGGGTCCCGTCGCCGAAGGGCTCGGACGCGCCGAGTCGCTCTCCGACGCGGGCGAGTACGCGGCCGCCCTGCAGGAGCTCGACGGCGTCCTGGCGGCCGGCCCGGCGACCGCGGCGGTCCAGACGGCACGCGGCTGGGCGCTCGAGAACCTCGGACCTGAGCGGCTCCGCGACGCGCGCGACGCGTACGAGCAGGCCCTCCGCCTCGACACGGGAGCGATGTGGGCCAAGGAAGGTCTCTCCAACGTGCTGCGCCGCATGGGTTTCGGGCAGGATGCCGACCGCCTGTGCCAGGAGGTCATCGCGGAGGGTCTCGCGCGTTCGGACGAGGAGCTCGACCTCCTGGAGCTCGTCGGCTGGTGCCAGCTGCGGCTCGGCCGGTACGAGGAGGCCGTGGCCACCCTCCGCGAGGCGCTCGCGCGCGACGGCCGCTGGATCGCGGTGCGCTTCGACCTCGCGCTCGCGATGCTCTTCGCCGGCGAGCGCTCGCGCGCGTTCCTCGAGTACTCGCGCGGCGTGCACCAGGCCGTGAACGGCGGCGTCGGGCGGCTGCGCGGCGTGGTCCGCGTCGCCCTGGACGACCTCGAGGAGACGCTCAACGATCGCCCGGCGCTGGCCGGTACCCGCGAGGCGATCGCGGCCCGCGATCTGCTCCGCTCCACGCTCCGAGCCGCCTCGCAGGCGGGGTAGCGCCGTGCGCATCTTCCTGCCGCTCCGACACCGGGACTTCCGGCTGCTCTGGACCGGCATGACGGTCTCGCTCCTGGGCGACGGCATCACGACGATCGCCCTCGCCTGGCAGGCCTACGAGATCTCGGACGCCCCGAGCGCCTTCGCGATGATCGGCTTCTCGATGACGGTCCCGCACGTCGTCCTGCTGCTGGTCGGCGGGGCGGTGAGCGACCGGTTCGACCGCCGAAGGGTGATGCTGGCCGCCGACCTGATCCGCATGCTCGCCGTGGCGGCGCTCGGCGTCTTGTCGATCAGCGGCTCGATCGCGATCTGGAACATGATGGCGATCGCGGCTTTCTACGGCGCCGGCACGGCGTTCTTCGGGCCCGCCTTCGACGCGATCGTCCCCGACCTCGTTCCCGAGGACGAGCTCACGCAGGCGAACTCGCTCGACCAGTTCGTTCGCCCGGCCGCGTTCCGGATGTTCGGTCCGGCTCTCGGAGGGGGGATGATCGCCGCGCTCGGCGGCCCAGGAGGCGCGTTCCTGGCCGACGGCGTCACGTTCGCCATCTCGATCACCTGCCTGCTCCTGATGCGGCCGCGCCCGGTTCCCGAGGCCGGCCGCGAGGGGTCGGCATCGATGCTCGCCGAGATCCGGGAGGGGTTCCGCTACGTCCGGACCCAGACCTGGCTGTGGGGCACCTTCCTCGCGGCCACGCTCGCCTACCTGATCTTCTGGGGCCCGGCCGAGGTCCTCCTGCCCTTCATCGTGAAGGAGGAGATGGGGCGTTCGGCCGGCGACCTCGGGCTCATCCTGGCGATGGGCGGGATCGGCGCGATGGCCGCGGCGGTCGTGATGGCCAACCGGGAGCTGCCGCGGCGGAGCATGACGTTCATGTACGTGGCCTGGACCGTTTCGACGCTGATGATCGCCGGGTACGGGATCGCGCGACTCCCGTGGCAGGCCATGGCCTTCTGCTTCGCGTTCAATGCACTCGAGAGCGCCGGGCTGATCGTGTGGGTCACGACCAAGCAGCGCCTCGTCCCGGGCCGCCTCCTCGGTCGCGTGTCGAGCTTCGACTGGTTCATCTCGATCGGGCTCGTCCCGCTGTCGTTCGCGTTGACCGGCCCGGTCGCCGGCATCCTGGGCGCTCGGACGACGCTCGTCGTCGCCGGTCTCCTCGGTGGGGTGGTGACGATCGCGTTCCTGTTCCTGCCCGGGATGCGCGCGGTCGAACGGCGAGAGTCCCGCCCGCCGACCGGCGTCAGGCCATCCCCCGATCCGGCGACGTTCCCGGCGGACGCGCGCCGTCCGGTGCGGGCATTGCCGCAGGTCAGCGAGTAGGCAAGAACCCGAAGAGGTCCCTCGTTTCGGGTACTAAGGTGGGTCCCCCCGCCGCCCGATAGCCAATCTATGAGGCGCCGAGCGTGGCTGCTCTACCTTTCGTGTGGCGTCGCCGCCCTGCTGACGTACCTGTTCGTGCCCGGCATGCGTCAGGGGTGGCTCTTCAACCTGATCGCCCTCTCCTCGCCCGTCGCGATCGTGATCGCGGTGCGCATGTGGAACCCGCCGGTGCGGGCCCCTTGGTACCTGTTCGCCCTCGGCCAGCTCTTCTTCGTGACGGGCGACCTGATCACGTACAACTACGACAAGTTCTTCGGGACCGAGCTCCCGTTCCCCTCGATCGGCGACGTCCTGTACCTGCTCGTCTATCCGTGCCTCGTCGCCGGGATCCTTCTCCTCGTCCGGAGCCGCACCCCGGGCCGCAACCGCGAGAGCGTCATCGACTCGCTGATCGTCGCGATCGGCGTCGGCGTGATCTCGTGGGTCTTCCTCATGGCCCCGACGGCCAAGGACTCCGCCTCCTCGCTGCTGACGAAGCTGGTGAGCATGGGGTACCCGTTCATGGACCTCATCCTGCTCACGGTCGTCGTTCGTCTGGTGATCGGGCCCGGCCGTCGGGGGCTGTCGTTCTACCTCATGCCCGCCGCGACGCTCGCCCTGTTTATGACCGACTTCGCCTACAGCTACATCGGCGTGCAGGGGCTCGTCTACGACCAGTCCGGCTACCTCGAGGCGGGATGGGGCATGTTCTACCTGCTTTGGGGCGCCGCCGCGCTCCACGAGTCGCAGCGACATCTCGCCGAGCGCGCGCCGGATCAGGAGGTCCGGATCACGCGCGGCCGACTGATCCTGCTCGGGGCGGCCTCGCTGATCCCGCAGGCGGTCCGGGGCATCCAGCTGCTTCGCGAGGAAGCGACGGACCTGTGGGTGATCACGATCTCGACCACGCTCCTCTTCGTCCTCGTGGTGTCGAGGATGGCCGGCCTGGTCCACAAGCTCGAGCTCTCGTTCGGCCGCGAGAAGGCCCTTCGCACCGCCGGTGCGTCGCTCGTGACGGCCACGAACCGCGACGGGATCTACGCCTCCGCGATGCAGGCGGTCGGAACGCTCACGTCCGGCGGCGACGCTCGGCTGCTCGTCCACCTCGAGTCCGACGAGCCCGACTCCTACACCATCGTCGCCTCGAGCGAGGAGGCCGCGGGCGTCGGGCACTCGGTCGACGTCTCCGGCTTCGAGATCGACGGCTCGGCCCTCAAGAGTCACCGCTCGATGCATGGCGCGATGCCGCGGCTCACGGCCGGTCTCGAGCTCGCGGCGGCGACGACGTCGGTCCTGGTGATCCCGCTCTTCCTGCGGAACGAGCTGAATGCCCTGCTCGTCGTCGGGAGCCTTGAGAAGCTGCCCAAGACCACGGCCGACGGGCTCGAGGCGCTGTCCTCGCAGGTCGCGCTCGCGCTCGAGAGCGCCGCGTTGACCGAGGACCTCGTACGGCAGCGGAGCGAGGCGCGTTTCTCCTCGCTCGTACAGCACTCCTCCGACGTGGTCATGGTCGTCGACGCGGACTCGACGATCCGCTACATGAGCCCCTCGGTCGAGCGGGTGCTCGGGTACTCGGCCCGCGAGGTCGAGAACACCAAGCTGACCGAGCTGGTCGCCCCGGAGAAGCGGGCGGACGTCCTGGAATTCCTGATGACCGGCGCCCGCGAGGGCGACCTCCACCCGGCCCTCATCGAGTACCGGATGCGGCATCGCGACGACTTCTGGCTCCACGTGGAGACGCTGCGCACCAACCTCCTGCACGACGAGAACGTGAAGGGCATCGTCCTCAACACTCGCGACGTGTCCGAGCGCAAGGCGTTCGAGGATCAGCTCGAGCACCAAGCGTTCCACGACTCCGTGACCGGCCTCGCCAACCGCGCCCTGTTCCGCGACCGTGTGGAGCACGCGCTCGAGCGCCAGGGCCGCGACGGCGAGCCGGTCTCCGTCCTGTTCATGGACCTGGACGACTTCAAGACGATCAACGACTCGCTCGGCCACGCGGCCGGCGACCGGCTGCTCGGCGAGGTCGGCGAGCGCGTGAAGAACACCCTTCGCCAGGCGGACACCGCCGCGCGCCTGGGCGGCGACGAGTTCGCGATCCTGCTCGAGGACGGCGGCGACGGCGTGGAGGCCGCGGAGGTCGCCTCGCGGATCCTCGCCTCGCTGGAAGGCCCCTTCGACCTGGAGGGCAAGGAGGTGTTCGCTCGCGCCTCGATCGGCATCGCGTCGGCCGACCACACGCAGACCACCGGTCCCGAGGGCGCGGAGGAGCTGCTGCGCAACGCCGACGTCGCGATGTATATGGCCAAGGAGGCGGGCAAGAGCCGCTACCAGGTCTTCGAGCCGGCCATGCACGACACGGCGCTCCGCCGGCTGGAGCTCAAGGCCGACCTGCAGCGGGCGGTCGACAACGGCGAGTTCATCGTGCACTACCAGCCGGTCATCGAGCTCGAGACCGGGGAGATCGAGGGGCTGGAGGCGCTCGTGCGCTGGGAGCACCCGGCCCGCGGGATCGTGGGCCCGCTCGACTTCATCCCCCTCGCCGAGGAGACCGGCCTGATCGTCGAGATCGGCAAATGGGTCCTGCGCGAGGCCTGCGTCCGGGCCAAGGAGCTGCAGGAGCGGTTCCCGATGGACCCGCCGCTCGCGATGTCGGTCAACCTCTCGGCGCGTCAGCTCCAGCGGCCCGAGATCGTCGACGAGGTCGCGGCCAGTCTCATGGAGAGCGAGCTCGACCCGTCGAGCCTGGTCCTGGAGATCACCGAGTCCGTGATGATGCAAGACATGGATCTGTCGATCCAGCGGCTCGCGGAGCTG
Organism: Actinomycetota bacterium; assembly: GCA_050692535.1. Taxonomy (GTDB): domain Bacteria; phylum Actinomycetota; class UBA4738; order UBA4738; family HRBIN12; genus CALGFI01. The sequence continues at coordinate 12,200 of JBOGVL010000026.1, forward strand.
AAGGCGCTCGGCGTGCAGCTGGCGGTCGACGACTTCGGGACCGGCTACTCGAGCCTCAACTACATCCGTCGGTTCCCCGTGGACATCCTGAAGGTCGACAAGTCGTTCGTGGACGGCGTGAACGAGGGCGGCGAGGAGTCGGCGCTCACGGCCGCGATCATCGAGCTCGCCGGCATCCTGAAGCTCCGGCCGGTCGCCGAGGGGATCGAACGGGCCGACCAGCTCGAGAAGCTCCTCGCCCTCCGGTGCGATCTCGGCCAGGGCTTCTATTTCGCCCGGCCGCTGCCGCTCCAGGGCATCGAGGACCTGCTGACCACTCGCCGCTCGCTCGAACGACGAGAAGAGGAGCTCTCGAACTAGCCCGCCGAACCGGCGGCCCGACCCTTCCCCTCGGGTCGCCGCGGCGGCGCGAGCCGCGGTTACAGGTCGACCCGGTACCGCACCGTCGGGCGCATCTCGCAGTCGACGCGCTCGCTCGACTCCTGGCCGTCGGTCTTCCAGCCCGCCACTTCGTAGAACCGCCGGGCCCGATCGTTGGTCTGCAGCACCCAGAGGGTCGCCGTACGGAACCCTCGGTCGCGGAGGTCGTCCACCGCGTGAGCGAACAACTCGCGGCCGAGGCCGGTCCCCACCCGATCGGGCTCGAGGTAGATCGCGTACAGCTCGCCGGTCTTCGGGTCGGCGTCGGCGTCCTGGCTGGGGCCGGTCACCGCGAAGCCGACCACGCGGTCGCCATCCCGTGCGAGCCAGGTCCGGCGATCGCCGGGCTCCCGGAGCGCCTGCCGGTGCGACGCCACCCGCTCGTCCACGTTGAGCCCGTCGAGGTAGTCGTCGGTCAGCTGGCCACGATAGGCGGCCTGCCAGGCGCGGACGTGGATCCCGGCGATCGCCTCCGCGTCGTTGGGCACGCCCTCCCGGATCCGCAGCGGCATCGCGTCAGGGTATCGGGCTCAGCCTTCGTCGTCCTCGCGGGGATGGAGCAGGCCGTAGAGGTAGCCGTCGACGAGCGCCTCCCACGAGGCCTCGATGATGTTCTCCGAGACCCCGACGGTGGTCCACTCGCGCTGGCCGTTCGAGGTGTCGATGAGCACGCGGACGATCGCGCCGGTGCCGTGGGTCTCGTCGAGGACGCGAACGCGGAAGTCCTCGAGCGTGATGTGCTCGAGCTCCGGGTAGTCGTTGGTGAGCGCCTTGCGCAGCGCGTTGTCCAGCGCCCCCACGGGGCCCTGGCCCTCGGCGCTCTCGATGTGTCGGGTGCCCTTGGTGACGACCTTCACGGTCGCCTCCGCCAGGGGCGGTTCCTCGTCGCCCACCCGCTCCTCGACGTGGACCCGGTAGCTCTCGATGTCGAAGAAGGGCTGCGTCCAGCCGTCCGCCCGCCGCATCAGCAGCTCGAGCGATGCGTCGGCGACCTCGAACGTGTACCCGCGCGCCTCGCGCTCCTTCAGCTCGTCGAGCACCCGGGGCACCGCCTCGGCGGGGAGCTCGAGTCCGAGCTCGACGGCCTTCATGCGGAGCGTCGCCGCACCGCCGAGGTCGCTGGCCACCACCCCGCGCCGGTTCCCCACGGACTCCGGCTCGACGTGCTCGTAGGCACGGGTGAGCCGCGACACGCCGCTCGCGTGCAGCCCGGCCTTGTGGGTGAAGGCGAACCGGCCGGCGTAGGGCTGGCGGGAGTCCGGCGCGACGTTGGCCACCTCGGCCACGTAGTGCGAGACCTCCGTCAGGCGCTCGATCGCGCCGTCGGGCAGGCACTCCACGCCCATCTTGAGGACGAGGTTCGCCGCGATCGCAATGAGGTCCGCGTTGCCGGTCCGCTCGCCGTAGCCGTTCACCACACCCTGGACCTGGAACACGCCGTGCTCGACCGCCGTCAGCGAGCTGGCGACGGCGCAGCCGGTGTCGTTGTGGACGTGGATGCCGAGGCGGGCGCCCACCTGCGGCGCCACCGCGTCCACGGTGGACGCGATCTCGGAGGGCAACATGCCCCCATTCGTGTCGCAGAGCACCACGCGCTCGGCGCCCGCCTCCTCCGCGGCCCGCAGGACCCGGAGCGCGAAGCCGGCGTCCGAGCGGAAGCCGTCGAAGAAATGTTCGGCGTCGAAGAACACCCGGCGGCCCTGCGACCGCAGGAACGACACCGAGTCCCGCACCATCGCGACGCCCTCCTCGAGGTCCGTCCGGAGCGTCTCGGTGACGTGGAGATCCCAGGACTTCCCGACGAGGCAGACGACCTCGGTGCCGGCGTCGAGCAGGTCGTGGAGCACGGCCGAGTCCTCGGGGCGCTCTCCGGCCTTGCGCGTCATGCCGAACGCGGTCAGCGTGGCGTGCTGCAGCTCCTCCTTGGTCGCGAGCTTGAAGAACTCCGTGTCGCGCGGGTTCGCGCCGGGCCAGCCGCCCTCCACGTATGGGACGCCGAGCTGGTCGAGCTTTCGGAGGATGCGCAGGCGGTCCTCGATCGAGTACGAGAACCCGGTTCCCTGGGCTCCGTCGCGGAGCGTGGTGTCGTAGAGCTCCACCCTCCGATCGAGTTCCTTCCCACCCACCCCGCGCTGCGCGTTCACCCTGCAGCCCCCTCCACGACGAGGTCGCCGACCTCGGAGGTCGAGTACCCCATCTCGCCGGCGCGCATCGACGTCATCTTCGAGCACGCCATCCGGATCCCCGCGTCGACGCGCCGGGCGGCGCCGTCCTCGCCGAGCTCGGCGAGCAGCATCCGCACGGCGCCGATCGCGGCGAGCGGGTTGATCGTCGCCCGTCCGGTGTGGTCG
>JBOGVL010000027.1:0-14945 GCA_050692535.1 Actinomycetota bacterium
CCTCTCGACGGTGCCCTCGAACACCACCTCGCCGCCCTCGGTGCCGGCAGCCCGGGCCGAGGTCTACGACGTGGTCGGCGATCGCGATCGCCTCCGGCTCGTGCTCCACGACCAGCACGGTGTTGCCCTTGTCGCGCAGCCGCAGCAGCGGGTCGTTCATCCGCTGGATGTCGTGCGGGTGCAGCCCGATCGTCGGCTCGTCGAAGACGTAGGTGACGTCGGTCAGCGAGGACCCGAGGTGGCGGATCACGCGGACCCACCCGGCGAGGTCGCTGATCTGCATCGCGCACACGTCGGCGATGTTGATCCCCTCGATCTTCGACGACCTGCGTACGTCAGGTTGATCCCGTCGACCTTGATCTTGGTCGGCTCCTTGTGGAGCAGGTCGTGCAGTTCCTTCGTGGTGTACTTCCGGATCGGCTTGTCCGGGTCGAAGAAGCCGCAGCCGCGGGAGATGCGGCCGTACCAGCCCTCCATGCTGTAGCCGGGGATCGTGAGCGCACCCTCGTTGAGCGACAAGCTGTCGTCGTACAGCGCGGCGAGGTCGAAGTCGGTCGAGCGTGACCGCGCCCGCTCCGCTGATCGAGGCGACGTTGAAGGAGAACGCCTGGGGCGATCCGATGTGCGGCTTCCCGAGCCGGCTGAAGAGGATGCGCAGCATCGCGTTGGCGTCGGTGGCGGTGCCGACCGTGGAGCGGGGGTCGGCCCCCATCCGCTCCTGGTCCACGATGATCGCGGTCGTCAGGCCGTCGAGGACGTCGACCTCGGGCCGCGCCTGCGTCGGCATGAAGCCCTGCACGAAGGCGCTGTAGGTCTCGTTGATCAGCCGCTGCGACTCCGCGGCGATCGTGCCGAACACCAGCGAGCTCTTGCCCGAGCCGGAGACGCCGGTGAACACCGTCAGCCGGCGCTTCGGGATCTCGACGCTGACGTCCTTGAGGTTGTTCACGCGCGCGCCCTGCACGCGGATCAGGTCGTGGCCGTCGGCAGCGTGCGATGCAGGTGACCGCGTGTCCGTCCTCTCGGGTTTGCTCATCGCCTCTCCATCGATCACGCGCCCCCCACGCGGGCGCCCGTCCATGTCGCCTGGTTCGAATCTAACCAACCTCGAGGTTGAAGGCGCGTTCGATCCTGTCGGGCACGGTCTGCGGCTCGGTCGTACGTAGCTCAGCGGGGAGCGTGTTGAGGAGCTTTCCTCAGCGCACCGCTTTCTTCACGAGCGCGCCGATCTTCGCCTCTTCGGCGGCAGTCAACTTCGTCAGCGCGAACGAGGTCGGCCACATGTGGCCCACGTCGAGGTTGGCGGCGTCGTTGAAGCCGAACGTCGCGTACCTCGAGTTGAACTTCTGCGCGGGCGTGAAGAAGCAGACGATCTTGCCGGCCTTGGCATACGCGGGCATCCCGTACCAGGTCTTCGGCGAGAGGGCCGGCGCGCTGGCCTTGATGATCGCATGGAGCCGCTCGGCCATGGTGCGATCCGATCCCGACATCTCGGCGATCTTCGCGAGCACGTCGCGTTCCCCGTCCGCCTTGTCCGCGCGCGGGCCTCGGCGCGCCTCCTCCTTCAGCTCTTGGGCGCGCTCCTTCGCCGCGGCTCGCTCCTCGGCCGTGAATCCCTTGTACGTCTGGCCGGTCGCGGCGGCGCTCTTGGCGGACTTCTGCGTGGCCTTCTTTGCCGGTTTCCTCTCAGCCATGACGAAGCACCTCCTTCGGACGGCTCAGCGCTGCTCCTGGATGCGGATCAGGTTCCCCGCGGGATCGCGGACGGCGCAGTCGCGAACCCCGTACGGCTGCTCGGTCGGTTCCTGGACGACGTCGGCGTCACTGGCCGCCAGCTTCTCGAACGTGCCGTCGAGGTCGGCGGTAGCGAGCAAGATCCAGCCGTAGGTGCCCTTGGCCATCATCTCGACGATGGTGCGGCGCTCGTCGTCGGTGATCCCGGGGTCCGCGGCCGGAGGCGCCAGGAGGATGGACGTGCCGGGCTGGCCGGCGGGGCCGACCGTGATCCAGCGCATCTTGCCGTTCCCGACGTCGCTGCGGACCTCGAAGCCGAGCGTGTCGCGGTAGAAGGCCAGGGAGGCGTCGGGATCGTCGTGCGGAAGGAAGCTCGCATGAATGGTGATGTCCATAGCGGTCAGACTAGCTGCGGCCCGGTGACCGGCGCTTCTCGATTCCTGATCGGTCTGGTCACCTGCTTCGCCACGCACGATGGCATCCCCGCCGTCGCCCGCGCCGCCTCGCGCCGATAGACGCTGGGCGGCACGCCGACCAACTCGGTAAAGCGAGTGCTGAAGGTGCCCAGCGATGAGCAGCCGGCCGCGAAGCAGACCTCGGTCACGCTGAGGTCGCCACGACGCAGCAGCGCCATCGCGCGCTCGATGCGCCGCGTCATCAGGTAGCTGTACGGCGACTCGCCGTAGGCGAGCCGGAACTGGCGGCTGAGGTGCCCGGCCGACATGTGCGCGTCGCGCGCGAGCGCCTCGACGTCCAGCGGCTGCGCGTACTCCCGGTCGATCCGGTCGCGGACCCGGCGCAGCCGCGCGAGGTCGCGCAGGTGCTGCGCCGCGGCGGGTCTGCTGGTCACCCGCGAGATCATGCCACGTCGCGCCGGAGGTGCCTGCGCCGCTGGCGTCCGCAGTCCAATCGGGTGTGGCTCCCAAGTGGTAGCCCCCGGACGACAGAATCGGCTTCGATCGCCCCCAGGGACGCGCCTTCGACGGACAGTGCCCGGGGTGGGATTCGAACCCACATGGCCGTGAGGCCCTCGCCTTTTAAGGGCGATGCGTCTCGCCGTTCCGCCACCCGGGCGAGCCGCTCGAAGGATAGCTCGCGGGCCGGGTCACCCGTCGACCGAGATCGTGACCTTCTCGATGTAGACGGCCTCCGCCGGCTGCTGACCGGCGATGCCGGCGCTCGGGTCCTGGATCGGCAGGCCCTGGATCCGCTCCGCGACGTCGAGCCCCTCCACCACACGTCCGAAGATGGTGTAGGCCGGGTTGGAGTCCAGGCCGTGACCGTCGTCGCCGGTGATGAGGAAGAACTGGCTGCCGCCGGTGTTCGGACCGCCGTTCGCCATCGCGAGCGTGCCGGGGCCGTAGCTCTCGTCGCCCCGGAGCTCGTCGGGGATCGTGTAGCCCGGACCGCCGGTGCCGGTGCCCGTCGGGTCGCCGCCCTGGATCACGTCGATCGACACGTCCAGCCGGTGGACCCGCGAGGCGTCGAAGTACCCCTCCTGCGCCAGGAACACGAAGCTGTTGACGGTCTGGGGCGCCCGGTTCGCGAGCAGCTCGACCACGATGTCGCCGCACGAGGTCTGGAACGTCGCGGTGTAGGTCCGCCCCTCCTTGAGCACCTCCGCCGGGGCCGCGAACTGCGGCTTGGGCTTGAGAGCCCCCTTCGGGGCCTCGCCCCCGCAGGCGACCTGCTCCGGACCGGGCTCCGGGTCGACCGTACCGGTCTGCGCCCCCGGCTCCCCCGCCGGGCTCGGGCTCTCCCCCGTCGCGCCGGTCGGGCCGGTCGGGCCCGTCGGGGTGGTCGGGCCCGTCGCCTGGGTCGCCGGCTCGTCGCCCGTGAAGACGGTGAAGACCAGGACGCCGCCGGCCAACGCCACGACCAGGGCCACGGCGATCGTCCACAACTGGCGGCGGCGCTGTCGCTGACGCTTCTCCGCCTGTCGTCGTTGCGCCACGCGAGCGAGCTGACGGTTTCGGGTCCGCTTGGACACGGCGACAGAGGTTACAGGGTGGCGAGGGTGTCGAACGCCAGGCCGTCGAGGATGTCGGTCTCGGACACGAGCGCCTCCTGGAACCCGAATCGGCGCATGACGCCGGTCAGGATCACCGCACCCGCGACGATGACGTCACCCCGCCCGGGCGCCATGACCGGCAGCGCCGAACGCTCCGCCGTCGTCATCGCGACGAGGTCGTCGAGGACGCCCTCGGCCACGGCGACCGGGAGCCGGGTCCGGTGGATCGCCTCCGGATCGTAGACGCCGAGGCCGAGGGCGATCGCCTGGACGGTCGTCGACGTCCCGGCCACGGCGACCAGGGTCGACGCCGCGCGAACGGGCACCGTGGCCTCCGCCTCGTCGAGTCGCTCGAGCACGAACGCCCGCATCTCGTCCAACTCTTTGCGGTCCGGCGGGTCGTGGCCGATGAAGCGCTCGGTGAGCCGGACGCTCCCCATCTGGATCGACGTCGCGGCCGTCGGCCGATCCGAGCCCACGACCAGCTCGGTGGAGCCCCCGCCGATGTCGAGGACGAGGAACGGCGCCGTCGCGTCGAGCCCTCGGGCCGCGCCGAGGAACGACAGCGTCGCCTCCTGCTCGCCCGTGATCACCTCGGGCGCGACGCCGGTGTGCTCGACCACCGCGCGCTCGAACTCGTCACGGTTCGACGCGTCCCGAACGGCCGCGGTGGCCGCGACGCGGATCCGGCCGGCGTGGAGCGCCCGGGCGCGGCGCGAATAGCGCGCGAGCACTCCGATCGTGCGCTCGAGCGCGTCCCCCGCCAGACGCCCCGTGCGATCGACGCCCCGGCCGAGCCGCGTGATCACCATGTCGCGGGCGAGCTCGCGGAGCCCGCCCTCGCCGTCGGGCTCGACGACGAGCAGGCGGATCGAGTTCGTGCCCTGATCGACGACGGCGAAGCGGTCCGCGCGCTCCTCGTGGATCGGCTCGACGAGCTGCGCCGTCCACGCGCCGACCGGATCGTCACCTCCCGCGAGGTGATTGGCGTAGTGGGCGTGCAGGCACTTGACGCCGGTGCGCGTTCCCCCCACGCCGCCGTGCGCCGAGGCGCGCTCGCCGCCCGCGGTGCGTTCGTGCGCGTACTCCTCGTGGGCTCGCGCGACGGCGGCGGCGAATCCGGTGTCGCGTTCGATCCGCTCGTTGAGCGCGGTGATCGCACCCTCGGACTCGAGGCGCGAGACGGCCCTGGTGGCCGTGGGACACGTGAGCCAGAACCGCGTCGGGAACGGGTGGCCGTCCGCGTCGACCGGCTCGTTGCGGATCACGAGCGGGTGACCGTCGGCGCAACGGGCCACCACGGCGAACGGCGTCGTGGGGTCGCGGCCCAGCTGCTCGCGGACGGCGGTGAGGTCGCTGCCCCGGAGCTCGCCCACCGGGGGTCGTCGCTACTTGCGCTTGTGCTCGACGGAGCGCTTGAAGTCGACCTGGCGCTCCTCGCTCTGGCGCATGAACTTCTTCAGGCGCGCCTCGAAGTCGGGGTCGGACCCTCGGCGCGGCCGAGGAGGCGCGGGATCCTGGAGGGCCTTGATCGAGAGGTCGATCTTGCCGTCCTCCTTGATGGCGATGACCTTCGCCTGGACGACGTCGTTCTCGCGGAGGTGCTCGTGGACGTCCTTGACGTAGTTCCGGTCGATCTCGGAGATGTGCACGAGCCCGACCTTGCCGCCCTCGAGGGTGAGGAAGGCCCCGTACGGGGTGATTCGGGAGACGGTCCCATCGATGACCGCCCCGACCTCGAGCTCCGCCAGCGTCTCCTCCTTCGTGGCTCCGACCCGGCCCGTCGCCGAGGGCGGCCAGTCTCCCATCGGCCCGATTTCCGCGTCAACAGCCTCGGGGAGGGAAGGGGTTCAGCAGTCGGCGCGCTCGGGCTGCGAGCCGGGCACCACCAGGGCGATCTCCCCGGGCGCCACCATCCCGAGACACTCGCGCGCGATGCGCTCGAGCTCCGATGGATCGTCCAGCATCGCGATCCGTTGCCGGAGGCCGGCGTTCAGCTCCACCAGCTCGGCCGTCCGCCGCTCGAGATCCGAGATCCGGCCTCGCTGCTCCAGGAACTGCCGGGCCGGCACGAGCGCGAGGACGACCAGCAACGTGAGGATCACGAGGAGCCCGGCTGCGCGCCCGGTGAGCTTGGGCCCGTCGTGCGAGATCGCGCGCGTCCCCTGGCTCATGCCGGTGTCCGCCGGAGGGCGGAGGCTCCCGGGTAGCGGGCGGTGTCCCCCAGCTCCTCCTCGATGCGGAGCAGGCGGTTGTACTTGGCCGTCCGCTCGCTGCGCGTCGGCGCCCCGCTCTTGATCATCCCGGCGTTGGTGGCGACCACGAGGTCGGCGATCGTCGTGTCCTCGGTCTCGCCGGATCGATGGCTCACCATCGCGCCGTAGCCGTTCCGGTCCGCGAGGTCGATCGTGTCGAGCGTCTCGGTGAGCGAGCCGATCTGGTTCACCTTCACCAGGATCGCGGTGCCGACACCTTCGGCGACCCCCCGCGCGAGGCGGTCGGGGTTGGTGACGAACAGATCGTCGCCGACGACCTGTGTCCGCGAGCCGAGCTCGCCGGTCAGCCGCGCCCACCCCTCCCAGTCGTCCTCGGCGAGCGGGTCCTCGAGCGAGACGATCGGAAAGCCGTCGACGAGCTCGCTCCAGAACGCGATCATCTCGGTGGACGAACGCGACCTCCCCTCGAGGCGGTAGGTCCCGTCGTCGAAGATCTCCGAGCACGCCGGATCCATCGCGAGCGCCATCTCGTCGCCGAGCTCGAGCCCGACCTTCTCGATCGCCTCGGTCATGAGGGCGAGCGCGTCGTGCGCGGTCGCGATCTCGGGCGCGAACCCGCCCTCGTCGCCGACGCCCGTCGACAGGCCCCGATCCTTCAGGATCGCCTTGAGCGCCTGGTAGGTCTCGGCGCACCAGCGGACCGCCTCCGAGAGCGACGCCGCGCCCACCGGCGCGATCATGAACTCCTGCAACTCCAGCTCGTTGTCCGCGTGCGCGCCGCCGTTGATCACGTTCATGAACGGGACCGGGAGCACGTGGGCGTTCGGCCCACCGAGATACCGGTAGAGCGGGAGGCCGACCGACTGGCTCGCCGCCCGGGCGACGGCGAGCGACACGCCGAGGATGGCGTTCGCACCGAGCTTGGACTTGTCGGGCGTGCCGTCGAGCTCCCGGAGCGCCGCGTCGACGGCGCGCTGATCGAGCGCCTCGTCACCGACGAGCTCGGAGGCGATCACGTCGTTCACGTTCTCGACGGCCTGCAGCACGCCCCGGCCGCCGAACCGGGTCGGATCGCCGTCGCGGAGCTCGAGCGCCTCGTGCTCGCCGGTGGAGGCGCCCGACGGCACGGCGGCGCGCCCGAACGCGCCGTCCTCGAGCAGCACGTCGACCTCGATCGTCGGGTTTCCGCGAGAGTCGAGGATCTCGCGGGCACGGAGGGCTTCGAGCGCGGGCACGGGGGCCCGATTGTAGAGGGTCCCGATCGCCGGAACGCGAGTTCGGCCCGCTAGACGCGCTGGTCGCGGTAGGCCCGAGGGAGCCCGGCCGACAGCTCCACGCGCACCCCGTCGTCGGACGTGATCACGACGCGGTCCCGCCCCCGTTCCTTGGCGTCGTAGAGGGCCCGGTCCGCCCGGGCCACGAAGCCCAGGCCGCTCTCGTGCGAGTCCCAGACCGCGACGCCGACCGAGCAGCCGGCCGAGGCCGGGACGGCGGCGCGGAGGCGGTCGGCGATCGTGGCGGCCATCTCGAGGGCGCAGCCCGGCAGCAGGACCGCGAACTCGTCGCCGCCGATCCGCGCGAGCACGTCCGTCACGCGGAGGATGCCGCGCCAGGCGGCCGCCGCCTCCTTCAGCAGGCGGTCGCCGGCCTGATGGCCGTGCCGGTCGTTGTAGCCCTTGAAGTGGTCGATGTCGAGGAGGGCCATCGAGAGCGGGGCGCCGTCCCGGGCCGCACGGGCGAGCGCGGAGGTCAGCTCCTCGTCCCACGCCCGGCGGTTGGCCGCGCCCGTCAGCGGATCCGTGCCCGCGACCACCTGCAGCCGGTTCGTCTGGTGGCGAAGACCGTCGAGGAACCGGTGCACGATGAGGGCCACGCCGCTGCCGCCGATCAGCATGGCGAAGGTCTGCACCCAGGCCTCGCTCGACGCCCCGTCCCGCACGAGCGGCATCGCGAGGAGCGCGCCGGCCGCGAGGATCATCGACCCGAGCTCGACCCGCGTCCCGTAGACCGCCACGCAGAAGACGGGGAGCAGGGCGAGCTGCGCGTAGGCGGAGTCGGCGCCACCGGTCGCCTGGCGCGCGAAGTAGGCCACGCCCAGGAACGAGAGCGGCACGAGCGTGTGGAGCAGCGACGGGAGCCGATGCCATGGAACCGCCAGCGTGGCGATCACGGTCGCCGCCGCGACCGTGGAGGCCTGAACGAGCATCGTCGAGGCGTGCCGGTCGACCTCGCCCAGCGCCATCGAGAGGAATCCCAGCAGCACGGCGCCCACCAGCGTCCCGACCTGGCGGAACAGGGCTTCGCGACTGAGTGGATCCCGTCGTTCGGACGAGCCGCGTACCAGCAGCAACGAGGCCTTCCTTTCCCCTCGGACCCTCGACCGACTCGATCGGATCACTCGGGTCTGCTCGAAAGGGTTATCGGCGCATGGCCCGCTCCGCCTCAAGTCCACCGACGGACGGGTTCGCGCGGGCGGGGCGACCGACGGGGCGGGTAGCCGTCCGGGGGACGCCGAACGGTCCCACCCACGGCGAAGGGCTACCCTGCCGAGCATGAGCGAGCCCGAGGGCGAGGGCTGCTGCTTCGACGACTGGGTGGATCACTGGTCCGCCCGGGCCCGGAGGAAGCCCACGGTCGCGGGCGTGACCGGCCCGCTCCTGGAGGCGATGGTCGAGGCGGGTATCGCCGAGCGCACCGTGCTCGACCTCGGGTGCGGGATCGGAGATCTCTCGATCGAGGCGGTCCGCGCCGGCGCCGCGGGGGCTCGCGGCTACGACCTCTCGCCCCGGGCGATCGCGGCCGCGCGGGACCTCGCCGCCGAGCGCGGCGTGGCCGACCGGACGACCTTCGAGATCGGCGACGGCGCCCGGGTCGAGCTCCCGAGCGCGGACGTCGTCGTGCTGAACCGCGTGTTCTGCTGCTACCCCGATGTCCGGTCGTTGCTCGAGCGCTCGCTGGCGGCCGCCGGGTCCGTGTACGCGTTCACGGTCCCGCGTTCGACCGGCCTCGCGGGGAGGATCGCGCGCGCGCAGACCGCCGCCTCGAACGTGTGGTACCGGCTGCGGTCCTCCAAGTTCGGAGGGTTTCGCGTGTACATCCACGACATCGGACGGATCGACGCGCGGGTCCGGGCCGAGGGATTCGAGCCGCTCCGGCGTGAGCACCGCCGCTTCGCATGGGATCTGGCCGTCTATCGGCGGGACGGCGCGGCTGGGCGCCCCGGCTCCGCGGGCGAGGAGACGAACGACCAGCGCCGCGAGACCGCGTCGAACCCGAGCCGCTCGTAGAGCTCCTTCGGCCAGTCGGCATCGTCGGCGATCAGGAAGACGACGTCGCATCCGCGCGCACGGGCGCTCCGGGCGGCCGCGAGCACCACGGCGCTGCCGAGGCCCCGTCCGCGGAACTCGTCCAGCGTGTTGACGTCCTCGATCTGCGCGACGCCGTCGATCGCGTACAGCTCGCAGACGCTCGCCGGCCGGCCGGCGGACTCGGCCACGAAGAAGCTGGCGCCGGCCTCGCGTTCGAGCACCGCACGGATCTCGGTGAGCTGGCGGAGCGTCTCGTCGTCCTCGACGTCGGGCTGCCGCCGCTGGACCTCCTCCAGGGCGGGGCGGGCCTCGTCGAACCCGAGCTCGCGAACGCCGGCAACGTCGGCGGCGGGTCGCGCCTCCGCCTCGCGCTGCCGGGCCATGATCACGAGCCGCTCGGCCGACCATCCGAGGTCGAGGAACGCGCGCGCCAGACGCCTCCCCTGCGCGTCGTCGTCCACGGTGACCTTGCGGTGCGCGAAGCCCAGCTCGCCGAGGATCCGGTCGGCGTCCGCCGCGAGCGAGTCCGCGTCGACCCCGTCGAGCCGGCGGTCGACCCAGACGAAGTTGGAGTCGTACCGCAGCGGGAAGTCCGGATTGAGGAACGCGGTGCCGAACGTCGTGGGCTGGGTCCGCGATGCGCAGCGCCGCTCGAGCTCGCGCTCGAACGCGTGGATCCGCGCGGCGAGTTCCGCCGGCGTCATCGCGCCCGGCGGAACAGCTCGCGGATCTCGGCCTCGGACATCGCCTCGAGGTCGAGGCCACGCTCGCGCACCATCTCCGAGAACCGCTCGTACCGGGACGCGAAGCCGCGGATCGTGCGGCGGAGGGCGCTCTCGGGGTCGACGCCGAGCCGTCGCGCGACCGAGACCGTGGCGAACAGCACGTCGCCGATCTCCTCCTCCGCGTTGTCGGCGTCGGTGTGGCCCTCGAGCTCGGCCACCTCCTCCTTCAGGGCCTCCAGGGCGGACTCGGCGGAGCGCCACTCGAACCCCCACCCGCCGGCCCGGCGCTGCACCTTCGCGGCGCGAGCGAGCGCCGGGAGCGCGTCCGGGATGTCGTCCTCGAGCGCCCGGCGACCCTTCTCCTCCGCCTTGATCCGCTCCCAGTTCACGAGCACCTCGTCGGCGCCGGCGACCTCGAGGTCCCCGAAGACGTGCGGGTGGCGGCGGATCAGCTTGCGGACGATCCCCTCGGCGACGTCGTCGACGTCCCAGGCGTCGTCGTCGGCCGCCATCTGCGCGTGGAAGACGACCTGCAGCAGCACGTCGCCGAGCTCCTCCCGGAGCAGATCGTCGTCGCCGGCGTCGATCGCCTCGAGGGTCTCGTGCGTCTCCTCGAGGAGATGGCGCGCCAGCGACCGGTGGTCCTGCTCGCGATCCCACGGGCATCCGTCGGGCCCGCGGAGCCGGGCCATCACGCGGACGAGATCGAGGAGCCGGTCGCCGTGCTTCGAGGAGGGGACCGGCCCGGCCGGGACGTGCTCGAGGATCTCGTCGGTCACGGCGCGGTGATGCCCGTCGGCCCCGAGGCGCCGGTGGCGCCCCCGATGCCGGTCCCGCCGGTGGCGCCGGTCGTCCCCGTCCCGTCCCCGGTGCTCCGGATCGCGACGACCTGACGCGTGGTCGCGTCGAGCCGTCCATAGCGCGGGTTCACCTCGATGACGACGGCGTCGTACTGCTCGCCCAGCCAGTCCTCGAAGACCTGCGCGCCCTCCTGCGCGACGAGCTGGTCCCGGACGTCCTCGAACGAGGCGACGTCACGGCGGAGGAGCTCGATCACGTGGAACCCGAACTGCGTCTCGACGACGCCCGAGATCTCGCCAGGTTGCAGCGCCAGCGAGGCGTCGACGAACGTCGGGTCGAACTGCTGGCGGTACTCGGCCTCCGAGAACGAGCCGAGGCTCCCGCCGGAGGGAGCCGAGCCGGGGTCGATCGATCGCTGCTGAGCCAGCTTGGCGAAGTTGTCCGGCGTGGCCTCGTCGGCGACCTCCTCGGCCTCTTCGCGAGTCTCGAGCAGGATGTGCGCCACCTCCACGGTCGTGAACTGCGGCGTCGACTCCTCGTACAGGGCCTGGAGCGCCTCGTCGTCGACGCGCTCCTCGACGATCGCCTCCTGGACGACGTTGAACAGGAGCAGGCGCTCGGCGAGCGCCTGGAGGCCCGCCCGCGTGAACCCGGCCGCTTCGAGTTGGGCGTCGAGCTCCTGGGGACCCCCAAGGCTCTCCTCGAGCTCCCCGACCGCGTCGTCGACCTCGGCGGCCTCGACGGAGAGGTCGTTGGCGACGGCGTAGGCCTTCACGATCTCTTCCTGGATGCCGTTGGTCAGGGCGACGCGAGCGCAGGCCGCGTCCTGGGTCTCGCCCTGGGCGGGTGTCCCGCACGGCGCCCCCGAGAGCCCCGCCAGGAACCGGAAGGCCGCGAGGTCGGCCTGGAGCTGCTCGTCCGTGATCTGCGCGTCCCCGACGCTCGCGGCCGGTCCGCCGCCGGGAGCGTCGGAGCACGCCGACAGCACGAGCGCGACGAAGGCGAGCGCGACGAAGGCGCAGGAACGAGGGAGGGGGCGGGTCACCCGGCCATCCTAGCAACGTCCTCCTCGAGCCCCGCCGCTCGTCGGAGCCGTCGTTCGACCCACGCGGGCAGCTCGGCGCCGGCGACCCGGCCGGGTTCCAGGTTCAGCGTCCCCGTGGTGCCGTGATATGTCGCCTCCGGCACCCGCTGCGGGAGTTCGATCTCGAGCGACGGCGAGAGCGAGACCGGCCGGACTCGCACCTCCTTCTTGTAGGTCGCCACCTCCTCGACGCCGAGCCGTTCGCAGGTCACGCGGAGCGAGGCGACCGCGAAGAGGGTCTCGACCTCGTCCGGGAGACGCCCGTAGCGGTCCAGGGTCTCCGTCCGGACCTCGGCGAGTCGGTCGTGGTCCCCCGCCGAGCCGATCCGCCGGTACAGCTCGAGCCGGAGCGCCTCCTGCGCGACCCACCCCGGCGGCACGAACGCCTTCACCGGCAGGTCGATCCTGATCTCCTTCTGCTCGGCGAGCGGCTCGCCCTTCATCTCGGCGACGGACTCCTGCAGCAGCCGCGCGTAGGTGTCGAAACCAACGGCCGCGATGTGCCCGTGCTGCTCCGCGCCGAGGACGTTGCCGGCGCCCCGGATCTCCAGGTCGCGGAGCGCGATCTGGAAGCCGCTGCCCAGCGCCTGATGCCGGCTGATCGTCGTCAGGCGCTCGTGGGCCTCCTCGGTGAGCTCTCGGCTCGGCGGGAAGAAGAAGTACGAGAACGCGCGCTCGGTCGAGCGTCCGACGCGCCCCCGGAGCTGATACATCTGCGAGAGCCCGAGCAGGTGGGCCGAGTCGACGACGAGCGTGTTCGCGTTGGGGACGTCGAGCCCGGACTCGATGATCACCGTACAGACCAGCACGTCCGCGTCCCGATCCCAGAACCGCATCATCTGCCGTTCCAGGACCTCCTCGTCCATCTTCCCGTGGGCGACGACGAGGCGAGCCTCGGGCACCTGGTCCTGCAGCCACGCCGCCTGCCGGTCGATCGTCGCGACCCGGTTGTGGACCCAGAACACCTGGCCCTCGCGGAGCAGCTCCCGCCGGACGGCACCGAGCGCGAGCCCCTCGTCGTACTGACCGACGTAGGTGAGGACCGGTTGCCGGTCCTCGGGCGGCGTGTCGACCGTCGACATGTCGCGGATCCCGGTGAGCGCCATCTCGAGCGTCCGCGGGATCGGCGTCGCCGTCATCGTCAGCACGTCGACCTGGGCCCGCAGCTTCTTCAGGCGCTCCTTGTGCGCGACGCCGAACCGCTGCTCCTCGTCGACGACGAGCAGCCCGAGGTCCTTGAACCCGATGTCGCGCGACAGCAGCCGGTGTGTCCCGATGACGATGTCGACGGCGCCGCGCTTCAGGTCATCGACCACCCGCTCCTGCTCGGACTTGGAGACGAAGCGCGAGAGCATCGCGACCTTGACGGGGAACGGCGCGAAGCGCTCGGAGAACGTGATGAAGTGCTGCTCGGCCAGCAGGGTCGTCGGCACCAGCACTGCGACCTGCATCCCGTCCATGATCGCCTTGAATGCCGCCCGCACGGCGATCTCCGTCTTGCCGAACCCGACGTCGCCGCAGATCAGCCGGTCCATGGGCCTGGGCCGGCGCATGTCCGCCTTGACCTCCTCGATCGCGGTGAGCTGATCGCCGGTCTCCGCGTGCGGGAACGCGTCCTCCAGCTCGAGCTGCCACGGCGTGTCCGGGCCGAAGGCATGCCCCTCGACCGACATGCGGACCGAGTAGAGGCGAACGAGCTCGCCGGCCATGTCCTTGACGGCGCGCTTGACCCGACGCGTGGTCCGGGCCCAGTCGCTGGACCCCAGGCGCGAGAGCCGCGGCACGTCGCCGCCGACGTAGCGCGCCACCATCCCGACCGAGTCCGTCGGAACCGAGAGTCGGTCGCCCTGGGCGTACTCGAGCACCATGTAGTCGCGCTCGGCGTCGGCGATCGCACGCCGCTGGATCCCGAGGTAGCGGGCGACCCCGTGCACCCGGTGGACGGCGAAGTCTCCGGTCTCCAGCTCCTCCGCGATCGCGTCGGGGCGACGGCTCGTGAGCCGTGGCGCGATCCGCGTGTGACGCCGCGAACCGAACAGGTCCTCCTCCGTGGCGACCGCGAGCCTGCCGGCCGCGAAGACGAACCCGTTCGCGAGCGGCGCCTCCACGGCCTCGTCCACCGCCCGGCCCACGACCTCCTTCGCGCGCTCGAGCGACCCGTGACCGCCCGCCGTGATCACGACCCGATACCCGCGGCCGTGCAGGTCCTCGGCCCGCTGGCCGAGCTCCGCGGGGTTGCCCTGCGCCGAGCCCCAGTTCGCGAGGCCCAGATCGAGCCCCTCGGTGAACTCCGACAGGTGCAGACGCGTCAGCGTCCCCAGTGCCTCCTCGAGCGGCCGCAGCGCGGGGGGCCCGGGCCATCGCGTGGCGTCGGCCAGCGTCGACGCCTCCTCGAACGCCTGCCTCGCCCGGTCACCGGTCCGGCGCGGGTGCACCACCACCGCCCACGACCCGGCGGGGAGCAGCTCGGCAGGCGTGGGCAGTCGGTCGAACAGGAGCGGCGCGAGGGATTCCATCCCCTCAACGTGGAGTCCGTCCGCGATCCGCTGGAGCCCGTCGCGGAATCGGTCGAGATACCGGGGCGCCAGCGTCGCGGCCCGGTGGCGCACGTCGTCGTCGGGGATCAGCTCGCGGACCGGCAGGACGTCGACGAGCCGGACCGCGCCGGAGGACAGCTGCGAGGACGCGGAGAACTCGCGCAGGGATTCGACCTCGTCTCCCCAGTACTCCAGGCGGATCGGCCGGCGCGCCGTCCCGGGGAACACGTCGAGCACGCCGCCTCGGACGGCGAACTCGCCGCGACGTTCCACGACGTCCGTCCTCGCGTACCCGAGCCCGACGAGCCGATCGGCGAGCTCGTCCGGCGGGAGCTCGAGCCCGGCGTCGAGCCGGAGCGGGGCGATCAGGCCGAGCGTCGGGACGAGGCCCTGCATCGCGGCCAGCCCGGTCGTCACCAGGACGAACGCGCCCTTCGCCTCCCGCGTGCGATGGACCGCGTCCGCGCGGCGCGCCGCCACCTCGGGGGACGGGCTGATGCCCTCGTAGGGCAACGCCTCCCACGGGGCG
>JBOGVL010000028.1:0-14826 GCA_050692535.1 Actinomycetota bacterium
CGTCCGCAGGCCGCGGGGTCCGCGCGCGAACCAGGCGAGCTCCTCCCCGGCGTCGCCAGCCCGCGCCGTCGCGCTGCGGCACGCGATGCCGGGCTCACCCTGATCCCACGCGGCCTGCCCGATCGGCCGACAGCGCGCGTGGTCGATGCGTGCGCCGTCGGACGCGCGCGGGTAGGAGTCCGGCAGACCGGCGGCGCGGCATCCCGGGTCGGTGACGACGTCGACGAACCGATCCTCGGGAACGTCGGTCTCGACGAGGTCGGGGCCGGACTCCGGGCGGACGTCGAACGCGGAGTACGGGTGGCCCTCGAAGCGCGTCAACACGAACGAGCGCGCCACGTCGATCGCGCCGAACAGGTAGACGACCGGAAACGATCCGGGCGGGTTCCACCGTCCGCCTCGCTCGCGCGCGTGGCGGCCGTCGAGCGGCCGCAGCCACGAAGGATCGGCGACTCGCAGGTACCGTCCGCCGCGCGCGACGTGCCGAAACCTCACCCCGTCGCGGCCCAGTCGAACGACGCCTGCACGATCTCGAGGAGCTCGTGGTGCCGGTCCTCGGCGATCATCTCGAGCATCGTCCGGCCGCCGTAGGCGTCGGCCTTGGTCCTCGCGATCCCCGGGATCCGGTCGGCGACGAGCATGCGGTCGAGCAGGTCGGCCGTCCTCGCGACGATCGTGACCTTGGACGCGCGGGCGGCGGGCACGCCGGCCTCGAGCCACTGCGAGACGGCCTGCCGTCGCACGCCGAAGAGCCCGGCCGCGTCGGTCACCGAGAGGCCGAACACCCGCATGATCCGCCCGAGCTCGGGTTCGGCGGCCTCGGCGAGCGCCGTCCACACGTGGTGCGAGAACCGCGCAATGTCGGCCTGATCGGCGTCCCAGTGGGGGAGCGCCGACCCGGCCGCCGTGAGCGGCTCGAGGCCGCCGACCGCGGCGCGGAGCTCGCTCAGCAGGAACACCGCGGCCCCGCGGCCCGGACCGAACCGGGCCACCCAGGGCGAGAACGGCGCCTGGAGCGCGAGGAAGTCCAACAGCCGCTCCGAGGCGGGCGAGGCCGAGCCGTTCGCGTCGATCACCACCAGGCCGCCATCGTCGGTGACGGCGATGACATCGGGGCGCTCACGGCGGATCGCCTGCAGGACGGCCTCGACCAGGTCGCGCCAGGCGCGGGCGTAGCCGCGCGCGGCGGCCTCGGAACCGGCCACGGCGGCGGGGATCAGGCGGTCGAGCTCGCGCACGGCGGCAGGGGCGAGCGCGACCGCCTCGCGCACCGCGACCTCGGGCTCCGTCGTGATCAGGGCGTTCATCTCGACCTCAGGGTAGCGCAAGGGAAACGCAACACGCAAGGAGAACGCAAGGGTCCGGTAGGATCGACGGGTCGTGCGGGCTCTGCTGATCGGACTGGCGATCGCGGCCGGCGTGTGGCTGGTCGCGATCCTCGTGCTGGTCGCGGTCGGCCGGCGGTCGCGGGCTCGCGAGCTCGCCACCCTCCTGCCGAACCTCCTGTTCCTGTTCCGGGGGCTGCTGCGCGATCCGCGGGTGCCGCGCGGGGCCAAGCTCTGGGTGGGCTTCGCCGTGCTGTGGATCGTCTCGCCGATCGACCTCATCCCGGAGTTCATCCCCGTGGTGGGGCCGCTGGACGACGCGATCGTGGCCGCGCTCGTCCTGCGACATCTGCTCCGGCGGACCGATCGGAGCGTGCTCGCCGACCACTGGCGGGGCGACGCGTCCACGCTCGACGCGCTCGCGGGAAGGGCCTAGGGGTCGAGCCGGATCTCGGATTCGAGCGTGTCGGCGTCCGACTCCTCGTCGACGGCGGGCGACGTCTCCGGCGTCCCCTCGTCCGCTAACGCGCGACGCAGGCCGACCAGCACGGCGGCCGCGCCGATCGCCATCAGCGGGATGACCGCGGCCCACGGCCAGGCCAGGTCGTTCGTCGTGTGGTCGCCGAGCAGGAAGAACAGCGCGGGGAACCCGAACGTCAGGCCGGCGACCAGGGAGATCGGGTCGAGGGGATGGCGCTTCACGGCGATCCCTCGTTCGCGGCGTCGTTCGACGCCGCCCGGCGCTCCTGTTTGATCTCGCGAAGCTCCCCCCGGCTCGGGTAGTCGCGGTAGACGTTGACCGAGCCGATGCCGGACTCGAGCACCAGGCGGACCGTCATGCCGTCGCCCCAGCGCGGCTCGGAGCGAGCGGCGACGGCGACCTCCAGCCCGCTGTCGTACCCCGCCTCCGCGATCTGGACGTTGCCGTACCCGGTGCGAGCGTTGGCGATCACGTGGGCGTCGTAGGGCACGATCACCCAGATCTCGCCGAAGACCGTCGACGCGTCGATCGAGAGGTCGATGTCCTGTTCCTGGAATCGTGTCAGGTCGATCGAGATCCCACCCGCCGTGACCCGGTACGGGCCGCCCACCTCGGCGACGGTCCCGGGTCGCAGGTCGACGTCGCCGAACTCACCCTCGAGCGGGAGGCGGACGACGCTCGCGAGGAGGACGAGGGGGAGGAGCAGCAACGCCGGGAAGATCAGCCAGCGCGCGCGCCCGACGAACGTCCCCACGAGCAGTCCCGCCGAGATCACGAGGAGCGCGAGGGCCGGGATCGTCACGAGTCTCGGCGTGGCGTCGGTCGCGTTCACCCAGACGACCGCGCCGCCGACGACCAGGAGGGCGACGCCGAGCGTGGTCCAGCCGAGCGCCGACCGCTCCCGCGGGGGAAGGAAGCGCGCGACACCTGGATCCTCCGCTCCCGGGGCAGGTGCCGTCGGCGGTGCGGAGCCCGGTATCGCGGGAGGCATCGCGGTGCGCGGGGTCGTCGTCCCGACCTCCGTGACCGTGACGCCGTCGCGCCGGTAGAGCAGGACGCCGGCGGCGATCAGCGCGGCCGCGATGACGACGTTCCCCCGCCAGACGCCGAGCCCGTTCAGCAGGATCGCGGCGCCGATGCCCACCAGGGCGATCCCCGGCCACCGGCGCGCGCTCGGGTAGTGGCGCGAGATCCGCTGTGCCGAGGACTCCGGCAGATCCTCCCGCGGCACCAGCCACCAGAGGAGGAAGTAGGTGGCCGTGACCGCGAGGGCGAGCAGCGCGAGGATGGCGCCCAGGCCGAACTCGCCCACACCGATCTCCCGGGAGGCGTTGTCGAGGGACTCCCAGAGCACGGCCGCCGAGGCCAGGGCGCTTCCGCCGAAGAGGAGGCGGAACCAGATCGGCCGGGTCTGGTAGTAGTCGGCGAGCCCGCCCGCGACGCCCGCCACGAACCGGCGACGCGTTCGGCGCCGCAGGGGGGCTGCGAGCGGCGGAGGGGGCGCGTCACGCGGCTCGGGCGGAGCCAGCGTCGGCGTGTCCATCGGGGCCCATCATCGCGAGCGGGTGCGCACGGCGCCATCGGGGATGACCCTGGAACAACCCGGAAATGGCGATCGTGCGTGGGCCGGGATCTCCCGGAACCGGCCGCCGTCAGGAGGCGATCGAGGTCGGCGGGCCGCGGTCCGTGAGCACGGTGCCGTCCGGCCGGGAGAACCTCGGTGTGCCCTCGTGCATCTCGACCCGGAAGCCGCGGTGGATCAGCCGGTGGTGTGGCCGGCAGATCAGCACGAGGTTCTCGAGCGCCGTCGAGCCGCCGTCCGCCCAGTGCCGAACACGGTGCGCGTCGCACCAGCCGGGCGGGCGGTCGCAGCCGGGGAACCGGCACCCGCCGCCGTCGCCGACCGTGACCGCTCGCCGGAGTGGCGACGGTACGACCTTGGCCCGCCATGAAGGAGATCACATCTCGGGGATGTCCCGGATGCGACCCCCAGGTACGCGTGGCAGCATGAGTGCCCGTGATCACGCGCAGCTCGAACGACCGGGTCCTGACCGGCGTCGCCGGCGGGATCGGGGAGCGCCTCGGACTCGACCCGATCGTCGTGCGGCTCGCGTTCGTCGTGCTCGCGTTCGCCGGCGGGGTTGGGGTGTTCGCGTACGTGGCGTTCGCGCTCGTCTCGCGCGCGCCCGATCCCGAGGCGGCGCCGTCCGAGCCGCCGCGCACGAGCCCGAGGCAGGCGCTCTCGGTCGTGCTCGTCGTCGCCGGGGTCCTCCTCCTGTGTCGCGAGCTCGGCCTGTGGTTCGGGGACGGTGTGGTCGGGCCGGCCGCGCTCGCCGTGATCGGCTCGGCGCTGATCTGGAGTCAGGGCGGCGGGGCGCACCGGGCGCGATGGCTCCCGCGCGTGGACGTGCTCGCCGGGCGGGGATCGCGGCTCCGGGTCCTCGTCGGCGCGCTCGTCGTGCTCGTCGGCGTCTGGCTGTTCATCACGACGAACCGCCCGGTCGAGCTGCTCGGGAACGCGCCGCTCGCGGTCGCGGCCGTGCTGATCGGGCTCGCGGTCGTCGCGGGTCCGTGGGTGTGGCGGCTCGTCCGGCAGGTCACGGTCGAGCGCCGCGAGCGGATCCGCCAGGAAGAGCGCGCCGAGATGGCCGCGCACCTGCACGACTCGGTGCTGCAGACGCTCGCGCTGATCCAGCGGACCGACGACGCCGACGAGATGGCCTCGCTCGCGCGCGTCCAGGAGCGCGAGCTGCGGACGTGGCTGTACGGGAAGACGCCGGCCGGCGGCGCGGACTCGCTCAGCGGGGCGCTCGACCAGGTGGCCGGCGAGATCGAGCGGACGCACCGCCGCCGCGTCGAGGTCGTGCTCGTCGGCGACTGCGAGCTCGACGACGGCGTCCGCGCGCTGGTCCACGCCTGTCGCGAGGCCATGGTGAACGCGGCACGCCACTCGGGCGCCCGCGGCGTGTCGGTCTACCTCGAGGTGGAGGACGATCAGGTGACCGCCTTCGTCCGCGACCAGGGCATCGGGTTCTCGAAGTCGGGCGTGCCGGCCGACCGGCGGGGGATCGCCGAGTCGATCGAGGGCCGGATGGAGCGGAACGGCGGGGTGGCGCTCGTCGAGAGCGAGCCCGGCCGCGGCACCGAGGTCCGGCTGCGGATCCCCCGGGGCCGCGCGTGATCAAGGTGTTCATCGTCGAGGACCACGAGCTCTTCGCGAGCGGCGTCCGGACCGAGCTCGGGGAGGGCTTCGAGGTCGTCGGCCACGCGGGAACCGTCGAGGCGGCGGCCACGGACATCCTCGCGAGCGAGACCGACGTCGTGCTCCTCGACGTGCACCTGCCCGACGGCAACGGCGCGAACGTCGTCGAGCGCGTGCTCGCGGAGCACGAGGGCGTGCGATTCCTCGCCCTCAGCGTCTCGGACGCGGCCGAGGACGTGATCGCCGTCATCCGCGCCGGCGCCCGCGGCTACGTGACGAAGTCGATCTCGCCCACCGAGCTCGCCGCCGCGATCCGCCGGGTGCACGATGGCGACGCGGTGTTCTCGCCGAGGCTCGCCGGCTTCGTCCTCGACGCGTTCGCCGGGGGAGTGGCGCCGCCGATCGATCCCGAACTCGACCAGCTCACGCCCCGCGAGCGCGAGGTGCTGCGGTATATCGCCCGGGGATACGCCTACAAGGAGATCGCGCGCGAGCTCCACATCAGCGTGAAGACCGTGGAGACACACGTGAGCGCCGTGCTGCGGAAGCTGCAGCTCACCAGCCGATACGAGCTGAGTCGATGGGCGACTGACCGCCGACTGGCATAAGGGGCCCGTCACTCAGCCCGACCGGGGGCGCTCACGCGACGGGCCTGGGGAGCCTCCATCTAGGATTCGTCCGTGAAGCTCTGCCCCTCCTGCGGCGAGGAGAACGCGGACCGAGCGCGGTTCTGCCAGAACTGCGCGACTCCCCTTCCCGAGGCCGAGCAACCCTCGGGCGAGACCCGCAAGGTCGTCACCATCGTCTTCGCCGACGTGACGGGCTCGACCGCGCTCGGCGAGCGCCTCGACCCCGAAACGCTCCGGCGCGTCATGTCCCGCTACTTCGACCAGATGGCCGCCGTGATCGAGCGGCACGAGGGGACCGTCGAGAAGTTCATCGGGGACGCGGTCATGGCCGTGTTCGGCATCCCGCGGCTACACGAGGACGACGCGCTGCGCGCCGTCCGCGCGGCCGCCGGCATGAACGCCGCGCTCGCCGAGCTGAACGCGGAGCTCGAGCGCGATCACGGCGTCGGCCTGGCCGCGCGGATCGGCGTGAACACCGGCGAGGTCGTGGCCGGCGACCCGGGTGCCGGACAGCGGCTCGTCACGGGCGACGCCGTGAACGTCGCCGCCCGGCTCGAGCAGGCGGCCGCGCCCGGCGAGGTGCTCCTCGGCGCGTCGACGTACGGACTGGTCAAGGACGCGGTCGAGGTCGAGCCCGTCACCCCGCTCGACCTCAAGGGCAAGTCCGAGCCGGTCCCGGCCTACCGCCTCACCATCGTCCGCGACACCGGCGAGGGGCACGCTCGGCACCTGGACTCGCCGATGGTCGGGCGCGAGAAGGAGCTCGACCTCCTGCAGCGGGCGCTCGAGCGCGCCGTGGCCGAGCGGACCGCGCACCTGTTCACGCTCCTCGGCCCGGCCGGGGTCGGGAAGTCGCGGCTCGTCCTCGAGCTCCTCGCCGGACCGGCAAGGGACGCGAACGTCCTGCGGGGGCGGTGTCTGTCCTACGGGGAGGGGATCACGTTCTACCCGGTTGCGGAGGCGATCCAGACGGCCGCGGGCGTCGAGCGAACCGACGACGTCGCGACGGCGAGAGGCAAGCTCGCCACGCTCCTCGACGGGTCGGAAGAGCGAGAGCGGATCGGCGCGCTCGTCGGCGGGCTCCTCTCGTGGGACGAGCCCGGCGCCACCGAGGACGCCTTCTGGGCGGTGCGCAAGCTCTTCGAGCACCTCGCACGGGAGCGGCCGCTGGTCGTCCTGTTCGACGACATCCATTGGGCGGAGCCGACCTTCCTCGACCTGATCGAGCACCTCGCCGACTGGACGCGTGACGCCGCGGTCCTGCTCGTCTGCGTCGCGAGGCCGGAGCTGCTCGACATCCGTCCGGGATGGGGGGGCGGCAAGATGAACGCGACGTCGATCCTGCTCGAACCCCTCGACGGGGCGACGGCGTCGCGCCTCGTCGACAACCTCCTCGGCAGCGCCGAGATCCCGGGCGCCGCCCGCGAGCGGATCCTCGACGCGGCCGAGGGCAACCCGCTGTTCGTCGAGGAGATGCTCGGGATGCTGATCGACGACGGACTCCTGCGCCTCGACGGTGGGACGTGGCGCGCCGTCGACGAGCTCGCCGACCTCACCGTGCCGCCGACGATCCAGCTGCTGCTGGCCGCCCGGATCGACCGGCTCGACGCCGAGGAGCGCGCGGTGATGGAGCGGGGCTCGGTCGAGGGCAAGGTGTTCCACAGCGGGGCCGTCGCGACGCTCACATCGGACGCGCTGCGCCCGAACGTCCCCTCGCGGCTGCTCGCGCTCGCTCGCAAGGAGCTCATCCGCCCGGACCGGGCCGAGTTCGCCGGCGAGGACGCGTTCCGGTTCCGGCACCTGCTGATCCGCGACGCCGCCTATCAGGCGATGCCGAAGGAGCAGCGGGCCGACCTGCACGAGCGGTATGCGGCCTGGCTCGAGCAGGTGGCCGGCGAGCGCCTGCCCGAGTACGAGGAGATCCTGGCGCACCACCTCGAGCAGGCCTACCGGTACCGGCTCGAGCTCGGACCGGCGGACGAACGAGGTCGCGAGCTGGCGCGGGCGGCTGCGGGGCGCCTCTCGTCCTCGGCCGAGCGCGCCCAGGGGCGCGGCGACCTCGCGGCGGCGAGGCTCCTGCTGGCTCGATGCGTCGAGCTCCTCCAGGGGCGAGAGCGGGCTCGCGCCCTGGCCGAGCTCGCGCTCACGGCCGGGCTCCTCTACGACTTCCACGCCGCGGTCGCCCTGGCGGACGAGGCGATCGAACAGGCCGGGGCCTCGGACGATCGCGTCGCCGCGCTCCGGGGTCGCCTGGTCCGCGTCGAGGCCGTCGGGCAGATCGATCCGACGCAGGCCATGGCGCACACCCGGCGGGAGATCGAGGAGATCCTCGCGGAGCTCGAGGAGGTCGATGACGAACGGGGAATCGTCTGGGCGCTGCTCTCCGCCGCACGCAACGCGTTCTACGACGGCCGATGCCGGCGGGCGACGGAGCTCACGGAGCAGGTGCTGGCGCGCGCGCCGGCGCTCTCGGCGCGCGAGTCCCGGGAGGCCGCGACCACGCTGCTGATCTCCGGGTACTTCGGGCCCTCGAACCCGGACGAGCTCGAACACGTCCGCCACCGTGCGAGGCGGATCCTCCCGGTCGACGGACCGTTCTCCGAGGTGATGCTCGCGATGAACGTCCTCGCACAGCTCGCGCTGCGAGGTCTGGAAGCGGAGGCGCTGGCGGAGATCGAGCACATCGAGCGCCTGTGGAGCGAGATCGCCAGGCCCGAGGAGCTCGCCACGTACCAGGTGTTCGGAGAGACCCTTCGACTCTTTGGTCGGCCCGAGGAAGCCGAGCGCTACTTCCGGCTCGGTGTCGAGGGCCTCGACCGGCTCGGCGAGACCGGATTCAACTCGACGCTGACGGCAGCGCTCGCGCACACGCGGTGCGACCTCGGACGGTGGGACGAGGCCGAACGGCTCGCCCAGCGCAGTCGCGAGATGTCGGCTCCGGACGACCTCGCGTCCCAGTACGAATGGCGGACGGTGCTCGCACGGGTACTCACGTTCCGCGGCCGGGCGGAGGAGGCGCTGGGGCTCGTGGAGGAGGCCGTGGCGCTCGTCGAGCCGTCCGACTATCTGGACATGCAGGCGGAGGGACACGAGCTCCGGGGTCACGTGCTCGCGGAGCTCGGGCGGACCGAGGAGGCGCGAGCCGCGTTCGGGCGCGCCGAGCGAGACTTCGAGCGCAAGGGTTCGGTGCCGGCCGTTGCGCGCGTCCGCCGACAGCTCGCCGAGCTCGGCGCATAGCCCTGCTACCGCACCACCTGCGTCGTCTCGACGTCCGTGTTGTTCGCCGGCACCGGGTCACTCTCGGCCGCGTCGACGGTCACGGTGTTGGTGAGGGTGCCCTGCCGCAGCGGTACCACGTTGATCCGAATCACGGCCGTCCCCCCCGAGTCGAGCGAGCCGATGTCGCACACGACGTCCCCCGCCTGGATCTCGCAGGAGCCCACCGTGGACGCGGCCGAGGTGACGCGGACGTTCGCCGGCAGGTCGTCCACCAGGCTCACCTGTGTGGCCGCGGCCGGACCCTGGTTCGTCACGGTGACCGTGTAGCGCATCCGTCGTCCCACGGGCGCCGGGTCGCGGGAGTCGGTCTTGGCGACCACGAGGTCGGCATCGCCGCCACCACCTCCGTTGCCGGCCTGGTCGTGGACGAAGATGTCCGGACAGTTGCCGGGGAAGGCCGCGAACAGCGGGCAGACGTTGGCATCGTTCGGGGCGAGGTTCGCGGCGGCGGAGAAGAACGCGAACACCGTTCCGCCGTCGCTGACGGCTGGGTCGACCGACCGGTCGTTCGCCTCGGCGCCGTCGGCGCTCACGTTGACGCGGGTCGTCGTGCCCGCGACGAGATCCCGGACGAACGCGTCGGGGCAGGCCCCCGGCGGGTCCTCGAAGAACAGCGGGCACGTATTCGTGTCGCCGGGCACCAGGTTGGTGGCCGACGAGGAGAACACGACGAACCGCCCGTCCGGCGTGATGTCGGGCCCCTCGGCGACGAACCCTCGAACGCCCGCCTCCGGGCTGTTCCCGTCGGACTGCTCCTCGTCGCTGCTCACGCTGACGCGTTGGGTCGTGCCCGTCTCGCGATCCCGGACGAAGACGTCCGGACGTTCGTTCGTGTCTCCGGGGACCAGGTTGGTCGCGTTCGACCAGAAAGCGACGAACCGGCCGTCGGCGCTCACCGACGGGGTGACGGCCTGCGCGTCCGCCTGAACCTCGTCGCTGCTCACGCTCACGAGCTCGGTCAGCCCGGTTTGGCGGTCGTGGATGAAGGAGTCGAAGTGCCCGTTCGTGTCGTTGGGGACGAGGTTGTTCGCGAACGACGAGAACACGACCCACCGGCCATCGGCGCTGACGGAGGTCGCCGTCGTCGAGGAGTTGCCCTCCACCCCGGCGCTGCTCACGCTCACCCGCTCGGTCGTCCCGTTGACCAGGTCGCGAACGTAGATGTCCTCGGCGTTGTTGGTGTCCTCGGGGACCAGGGGGGACGTGGACACGAAGGCCACGAACCGGCCGTCGTCGCTGATCGAGGGGCTGTGGCCGCCGGTGGCCCCCTGCGCCTCGTCGGACGTGACGCTGACCCGCTGGGTCGTGCCGGTCGTTCGGTTGCGGAGGAAGACGTCGAGGGACTGGTTGGTATCGCCGCTCACGAGGTTGGTGGCCGAGGAGTCGAAGACCACGAGGTTGCCGGCGCCGTCCAGCGCGGGCCGGGTGCTCGTGCCGTTCGCCTGACCGCCGGTGCTGGTGACGCTGACGCGCTGGGTGACGCCCGTCGTGCGATCATGGACGAACACGTCCGCCGCGTTGTTGTTGTCCCCGGACACCAGGGTGGTGGCGATGGAGTCGAACGCGACGACCAGGCCGTTTCCGCTGATCGCCGGGCCGGCGAACCGGCCGCTGATGTTGTTTCCCTGGGTGCCGTTGGTGTTGATGCTGACGATCTCGGTCAGCCCAGGGGCAGCCCCGGCGGGCTGAAGCAGTGACGTGCCCACGACTACGGTCGACAGGAGGATCGCGGAGGTCGCCCGCTGAAAGTACCCGCGTCTGCCGTTGCGCATGTCCATTCCCCCTCAACCGATAGGCGGCACATCTCGGCCGCACCCCTGGGGTCGGATCGCCCGATCGCCCCGGCCTATGGGAGTACGGCGGGGCATCCTCACGGGATCGACCGATCCAGGCACGGCACCAGGATCGTCGAGCTCGTCCTAGGAGTCGGCCAACTCGGGTGCAAGACGAGGTTAAGGATGCCCTCGCATCGGCCGCGGGCCGGGATCAGATCTCGACGCGCACGACCGAGTACTCGGCGGTCTCCGGCTCGGGGATCCCGAACCGTGAGTTCACCGCGTACAGCGCCGATCCGAACTTCGCGACCGTCGTCGGGATGTCGAGGTCGGGGTCCGTGAGATGGTCGACCACGGTTCCCGAGCTCCCGTCGGCGGCCAGCTCGACGACGGCGATCCGGTTCAGCTCGTTCTGCACGACGTAGAGCGTCGTGCCGTCGAGCAGGAGCCCATCGCCGAACGCCGCGTCGCCGCCGGCGAGCTCGATCTCGTCGGTCACGCCGGTCCGGGGGTCGACGGTGAACAGCTTGCCGGTGTTCGACTGGACGATCACGAGTTTGCTGCGATCGGGCGTGACCTCGATCCCGTTCGTGTTGAAACCGTCCTGCAGGACGAAGTCGCCGGTCAGAGGAAGTACCTCGACGCTCGCCTGGTCGCCGAGGGACTTGGGCCCGACCGGCACCCGGTAGAGCACCGCCCGGAACGAGTCGGTGAACCACGCCGCCTGCCTCGTCACGACGACGTCGTTCACGAAGGTGGGATCGGTACCCGTCGCGAGCTGGTAGGCGGCGAGCTCGTCCCCGGTCCGGCCGTCGTAGACCCAGGCGCCGCCGGTGCCGTCGCCCGCGACGAACAGCCGGCCCCGCCGGTCGACTTCGAGCCCGATCGCGGAGCGGCCCGCCTGGCCCGGAACCAGGACCTCGCCGGTTCCGCTGCGCAGGCTCCCCCGGAAGATCGCGCCGGTCGGGATCGAGCCGACGAAGAACGTGGCGCCCCTCCCGACGGCGATCCCCTCGGGCTGGAACCCGGTGGGAAGCGGGATGACCTCGGGGAACGGCTGGGCGATCGTTGGGGCGGCGATCAGCAGCGCGCCGATCACCAGCCCCAGCACCTTGCGGGTCGCGGGCATGGCGGCCTCCTTCTCGAGCTCGGCTACCACCATGCCCGGACACCGAGGCCGGTAAACGCTGCCGTCCGCGATCAGCCGCCCTTCCGCTGCAGCACCCCGAGCCGCTGCCGGTACTCCTCGGCCGTGATCTCGCCGCGGGCGTAGCGCTCGCCGAGCACCTCCTCGGCCGAGCTCGTCCGGTGCCACCCACCTCCGCGCCGGCGGAAGAGCCAGAACGCGGTGACCAGGACCACGAACCAGAACAGCGGGAAGAGCAGGAACCACGGCCCGCCGCCGTTCGCCCAGTTCATCAACATCTCGAACACCTCCTCGTTCGATCTGGATCCATCCTCCGACCGGGCCGGCCGAGCGTCATCCGACCGGGGGAGGCTTCGTGACTACTCCGGTCGCAGCAGGCGCGGACGCCGCTCCTCACGTCCTCGTGCGGTAGCGCAGGTGGACCACGCCGCCGGCGAAGCGGCGTTCGTCCAGCAGCTCGAGCTTCACGCGGACGCGGTCGGGGAGGGAACGCGTGCCGCCTCCCACCACGACCGGCACGACGAACAGGTGGCACTCGTCGACCAGCCCG
Source organism: Actinomycetota bacterium (assembly GCA_050692535.1). GTDB lineage: Bacteria > Actinomycetota > UBA4738 > UBA4738 > HRBIN12 > CALGFI01. Next base: position 12,389 of record JBOGVL010000028.1, read on the forward strand.
GCCTCGAACGCACGGGCGGCGAGCTCGGGACCGCCCACGCTCAGGTCGCGTCCCGATGCCGCCTTCATCCGCCGGACCGCCTCGGGGTCGAAGTCTCGCTCGATCCGCGTCCGGGCGCTGGTCACCGCCTCCAGCGTCTTGGAGTACACGATCTTGTCGGCGGCCCGCCAGATCTCCGCGAAGTCCCGGATGAAGGGCGGCTCGTCGGCCGTCGGCATGGTCTCCCAGGCGACCAGCACCTCGTACATCCGGCGCCCGAGCAGGTAGGTGCCGACCGGCCGCTCGAGGTCGTTGAGGAACGTGTGGACCTCGTCGTCGGGCTCGGCCCAGTCGAACTTGCCGTCGTCGTCCGCGACGTAGCCGTCGAGCGATGCGATCGACGAGTAGATCAGCCGGGCCATCGCGAGCCTCCTTTCGGTGCGCCCTAGTCCAACCAGCCGGGCCGGACGAGCCCGGACTCGTAGGCGAAGACGACCAGCTGGGCGCGGTCGCGCGCCCCGAGCTTCACCATCGCGCGGCTGACGTGGGTCTTCGCGGTGGCCGGGCTCACGAACAGCCGGGTCGCGATCTCCTCGTTCGACAGGCCCTCGCCGACGAGCGCCATGACCTCGCGCTCCCGCTCCGTCAGTGGCTCGAGCGCCGGCGCCGGCGACTCCTTGGAGTGCGACGCGTACTCGGCGATCAGGCGGCGGGTCACGCCGGGCGACAGCAGCCCGCCGCCGCCGGCGACCGCCCGGACCGCGCGCACCAGGTCGGCCGGCTCGGTGTCCTTCACCAGGAAGCCGCTCGCGCCGGCCCTGAGCGACTCGAACACGTACTCGTCGAGCTCGAACGTCGTGAGGATCACGATCCGCACGGCCGCGAGCGCCTCGTCCTGCGCGATCGCCCGGGTGGCCGCGAGGCCGTCCATCTCGGGCATCCGCACGTCCATCAGCACGACGTCCGGGCGGAGCTCCTGGGTCAACGAGACCGCCTCCGTGCCGGTGCTCGCCTCGCCGACCACCTCGACGTCCTCCTGCGCGTCGAGCAGGGCGCGGAAGCCCGCCCTCACGAGCCCCTGGTCGTCGGCGAGCACCACGCGGATCATGCGGGCACCGGGTCCTCGACGGCGAACAGGTGCCAGGGCTCGGGCACGCCCTTCAGGTCGCGCACGCCGCGGTCGAGGAAGCCGATCCCCGACCCCGCGACCAGCTCCTTGACCGTGCTCGACACGACCACGTCGCCGGGGTCGGCCGCGTCGGCGACCCGCGAACCGATGTGCACGGCGATCCCGCCGACATCGTCGCCCCGGAGCTCGACCTCGCCGGCGTGCAGCCCGATCCGGACCTCGATCCCCATCTCGTGGAAGGCGTCGCGGACGGCCGCGGCGCAGCGGATGGCACGGGCGGGGGCGTCGAAGAGCGCGAGGAACCCGTCGCCCGTCATCTTGATCTCGCGGCCGCCGTGGCGGGCGATCTCGCGGCGGGCGAGCTCGTCGTGGCGGTCGAGCACCTCGCGCCACCGGCGGTCGCCGGCGTGCGCCGCCCGCTCGGTCGACGAGACGATGTCGCTGAACATCAGCGTGGCGAGCACCCGGTCGGCGGTCGCCGGGGCCGCCGAGCCGCGGTCGGCGATCGCCGAGATCAGCTTGCGCGTGACGCCCGGCGACAGGAGCGCGTCGCCCCGCGCGACCGCCCGCACGCCCTGCAGGAGCTCGGCCGGCTCGGTGTCCTTGACGAGGAAGCCGCTCGCGCCGATCTGCACGGCCTCGAGCACGTACTCGTCGATGTCGAAGGTCGTGAGGATCACGACCCGCACGCGATCGAGCGAGGGGTCGGCGACGATCCGGCGCGTCGCCTCGAGGCCGTCGAGCCCGGGCATGCGGATGTCCATCAGCACGACGTCGGGGACGAGCGAGCGCGTGAGCCGGACCGCCTCGTTCCCGTCCCCGGCCTCGCCGACGACCTCGACGTCCTCCTGCGCGTCGAGCAGCGAGCGGAACCCAGCCCGGACGAGGACCTGGTCGTCGGCGAGCAGGACCCGGATCACCGTCGGTCCTCCAGCGGGAGGCGGGCCAGGACGCGGAACCCGCCCTCGTCCCGCGGGCCGGCCTCCAGGACGCCGTCGAGCGCGGCGGCGCGGTCGCGCATCCCCGCGATCCCGCTTCCCGCGCCCTCGCCGTTGCCGCTGCCCCGGCCGCGGCCGTCGTCCTCGACCCGCAGCGTCAGGTCCCGGTCACCGTACGCGATGCCGACCGTCGCCGTCGTCGCGCCGGCGTGGCGGATCACGTTCGTCAGCGCCTCCTGCACGATGCGGTAGGCCGTCAGGTCCACGCGCGCCGGGAGCGGGCGCCGGGCGCCCTCGATCCGGGTCCGGACCGTCAGCCCCGTCGCCGACGCGCCCGACACGAGCTCGTCCAGCCGGTCGAGGCCGCCGGCGGGCTCGCGCGGGCTCGCCTC
>JBOGVL010000029.1:0-14612 GCA_050692535.1 Actinomycetota bacterium
GTGCCGATCGGCACCCAATCGCCACGGGGCAGCTCGCGGTGTTCGGGCCGGGCGACGCGATCCGGCTGGAGGCGGCCGGGACCCAGGATGCCCGCTTCCCCGCGCTCGAGGTGCTGGTGCTCGGCGGCCGTCCGATCCGCGAGCCCGTCGCCTGGTACGGGCCGTTCGTGATGAACACGAAGGCGGAGCTCCTCCAGGCCTTCGAGGACTACCAGGCCGGGCGGCTCGGCACGATCCCCGCGGCCCACCACACGCCCGACCACATCGTGGAGTCCGACCCCGGCGACGAGGCGCCGTAGCTCGTCCGAGAGGTGGTTCCGACCGCTTCGTCCTGAGACCGGCTTCGTCCTGAGACCGGCCGGGCCGCCTCAGTGTTCGTACGAGAAGAAGTCCTCGATCGCGGAGCCGTTCTCGAGCAGGAAGTGGAAGGCGATCACGTCGTCCATCGAGAACGCGGCTGCGTTCGGGTCCGGGCTCTGATCCTCGATCGGGAACGTCCAGTCGATCGAGTCCACGAGCTCGTTCCGCTCGACCGGCTCGACCCCCGCCGCGATCAGCAGGGCGACGGTCTTGCGGCTCGCCGGCTTGTTCACGTCGGTGCTGCACTCGGGGCAGGTGAAGGCGAACGCCCCCGACTCCCCGCTGCGGTCCAGGAGCAGGGAGATGGCCCCGGCCCCCATGTCGACCTCTCCACATGCTGGGCATTTCGTCCTGATCGTTGTCATGGCTTGGATATCGGTCGGACCCTCCAAAAGGCGAAGCGAAAACGGCCACGACGGGGCTACTCGCCGCGGGTGGTTTCCCGAAGCGGAGGTCTCCCTGACATCGGGTACTGACCCACACCCCCTGGGAGCTACCAGCCGTTCCGGTGCATCTGCTCCTCGAACGGCCTGCGGCGGAGCTTCATCCAGGAGCCGCTCGGCCGCTCGTCCGCGGCCCGGTAGCCGAAGCCCATGATCCCGATCGGCCGCAGGTGCCCCGGAACGCCGAAGCGTTCGAGGAGCTCTCGCTCGCCGTGGGTGATCCCGAAGAACCACCCGCCCACACCCTCGTCGACCGCCGCCAGCAGCATCAGCATCGACGACATCGCTGCGTCGACCTCCCAGAACCGGACGGGCCAGTTGCCCGCCTCGTCCATGCCGAACGCGATCTTGTCGGGCCGGGAGTAGCGCTCGAGGTAGCGGTGGGCGTCGGGCAACGGGATCACGATCGTCGTCGGGCCGGCGGCCACCTCCTCGGGATCCCAGCCGAACTCCGGATCGCGGGTGATCCGCCAGAACTCGGCCACGGTCTCCGGCCGGTCGAGCACGAGGAGCTCCAGGCCCTGCGCGAACCCGGCCGACGGGGCACGGCGACCCGCGTCCAGGATCCGGTCCATCGTCTCGCGGGGGACGGGCCTCCGGTCAAAGCGGCGGACCATGCGCCGGCGCCGGACGACCTCGCGGAACTCCACCGCCGCACCCTATCCTCGCCGCCTCAGCCGAGGCGGTCGGCCTCCTCGAGGAGTCGGTCCATGATCCGCGACAGCGGCCACGACCCGTAGGAGCGACGCCAGTCGCCGTTCGCCAGCGTGATGACGCCGGTCCCGTCGCGCTCGCGGAAGAACATCTGCGTGGCCACGCCCGAGTCCCCGCCGTTGTGGCCGAGCAGCCGCACGCCGTTGCGATGGATCGCGTACCAGATCAGCCCCTGCCCCACGACGACGTCGGTGAACTGCATCCGCCGCATCTCGAGGGCGGTGGCCTCCTGCAGGATCCGGACGCCGTCGAGCTGGCCGAGGCCGATGAACGCGAGCAGGAACCGCGCCAGCTCGCCGGCGCCGGCCCGCTGCTGCCCGTCCGGGTAGTCCGGGTAGCCGTACTGGCCGTACCGGCGGTACCGGTCCTCGGAGCGCACGTAGCGGTACGGCATCGCCACGTCCGACCGGTCCAGGTCCCGAAGGAACCACCCGGTCTGCTCCATGCCCAGCGGCGCGAAGATCCGCTCCTCGCACCACGCGTCGAATCCGGCGCCGGACGCCGCCTCGACCAGGTACGCGGCGAGCGCGACCCCCTCGTTGCAGTACTGGTATCGGCCCCCCGGGGGCGACGAGAGGAAGTTGCGCTCGGCGTCGTAGTGGCGACCGCCGGGCACCAGGTACGCGGCGAGGAACTCGCCGAGCGAGACCGGCGAGTCACCCGGCGTGTAGATCGAGCCGAGGACGATCCAGTTGTCGCGGAGGCCGGCCGTGTGGGCGAGCAGCATCCGCGCGGTGATGGCGTCGTCGGGGAACTCGGGGTTGCGGACCTCGAACGGCAGGACGTCGTTGACGTCGGCGTCGAGGCCGATCAGCCCGTCCTCCACCGCCTGCATCACCGCGACCCCGGTCACGGTCTTGGAGACCGAGGCCAGCATGAACTCGACGTCGGCGCCCGCTCGCAGGCCGCGTGGGATGTTCGCCAGGCCGTAGCCGCGAGCCCACACGAGCTCGCCGTCCCGCACGATCGCGGCGGCGAGCCCCGGCAGCCGGCCGGCGGTCATCTGTCCGCGGACGAAGCCGTCGAGATCCGTCCGCTCCGCCATGGCCGGCCGGGGAGAGGTCCGGGCGAGGGGGGCGAGGCCCAGACCGGCCGCGCCCGCCGTCAGGCCGAGGAACTCCCGGCGTGTGAACCCTCCGTCGGCCACCGGTCCGCGCACGCGAGCATCCTCCCACGATGCGTTCGGATGACGGAACGCGATCCGATGATCGCGGCGGCGCGGCGGGTCGGCAGATCCGATCGGGTCGAGCGACCCGTCGAGGGTCTACGGGAAGGCGTTGCCTCGTTCGAACAGACCCGAGACCGCGACCCCGAACGCGCCGATCGCCAGCACCGTCACCAGCACGACGAGCGTGAGGATCAGGCCGTACTCGGCGGAGACGGCGCCCGTCTCGATGCGCATCACGAGCGTCAGGCGACCCAGGAGGTCGTTCAGGCCGTTCATGGTGCGCCAACGGTAGGCCTTTCTCGCCATCTCGGGCATCCCGCAACCGGGGGCCCGACGGTGGGGGCGAGCGCCGGCCCCCCGGGCGGCGGCGGCGCCCCCGGCGGCCCACGCCGAGGGTCGATCCCGGCCCGCCGATGGGAGTAGGGCGTACGCTCGCCCCGTGCCGCACCGCCTGCTCCTGGACGTCTCGAGCCTCATGTATCGGGCGCACTTCGCGATGGGTCAGACCGTCGCGACGCCGGGCGGCCGGCAGGTCGGCGCCCTCCACGGCTATCTCGACATGGTGGCCCGGCTGATCGCGTCGCGCCGGCCCGACGAGGTCGTGCACGCGTACGACCACGAGTGGCGGCCCGTCGCACGCACGGACCTGTTCGCCGGCTACAAGTCCAATCGCCCGCCCGATCCCGACGGCCTGCCGGAGCAGTTCTCGATGCTCCGGCAGGTCCTCGACCTCGCGGGCATGCCCCAGGCGCAGACGCGCGGCTGGGAGGCCGAGGACGCGATCGCGGCGCTCTGCGCGCAGGCGGACGCGGCCGACCGGGTCGAGATCGTGAGCGGCGACCGCGACCTGATCCAGCTGGTCCGCGATCCGGTCGTGAGGCTCCTGTTCACGATCCGAGGCGTGACCGAGCTGCTCGAGTTCGACGAGGCGACCGTGCTCGAACGGTACGGCGTGCCGGCGGACCGCTACGCCGAGTTCGCGATCCTGCGCGGTGACCCGAGCGACGACCTGCCCGGCGTCCGCGGCGTGGGCGAGAAAACCGCGCGCGCGTTGATCCAGGCGTACGACTCCCTCGACGAGATGCTCGCGGACGCCGCGGGCGCCGAACCTCGCCCCGGTCCGCTGAAGGGCAAGCCGGCCCTGCGGGCGCGGCTGCGCGAGTCGGTCGACTACCTCGCGGCGATGCGGACGCTCGTGCCGGTGAACGCGATCGCCCCGCTGGACCGCTGGCAGGGCGAGCGGGACGACGGGGGCCTGGACGCGCTCGCCGGGGAGCTCGGGGTCGGCGGGCCGGTGCGGCGCCTCCGCGCCGCGATCGGCTGATCGCGGGCGGCCCTACTCGACCACGAAATCGCCGCGGGCGATCGCCACGTAGCTGTCGTCCTGCAGGAGGTAGACCGTGTACTTCCCCGGCCGCAGCGGCCACGCACCCGGCGAATCGCGGTCGAACACGGCCGATCCTTCGATGGATCCGCCCGTGTACACCCACAACAGGTACGAGGCGCGATTCGGGTCGGCGCCGCGCCGGTATACGCCGACCCAGTCCGCGCGGTTGCCCGGGGTGAACCGCCAGGCCACGTCGATCGGCTCGCCGGCCGGGTACGTGGGTTCGATCGTTCCGAGCTCGGGGTGGCCCGCCGGCGGCTGCACCCAGAACCTCGCGCGGGAGAGCTCGTCTCCCGAGATCGAGAGGAGCACGGCATCGTACGACCCCGGCTCGACGTCCGAGGTGTCCACGAGCACGTCTCCGCTCGTTCCGTCACCGGCGATGCCGAAGGTCCCGATCAGGTCGGCGATCGGATCCCCACCGGCCGGGACGAGCCCGACCGCCCCCGCGCCGTCTGCGGCGTGGAATCGAACGGAGACCCGGTCCCCGACATCGTGGAGCCGCTGATCGACCGCGACGATCGTCGGCGCGGGCGCGGGCTCCACCTCGAACGTGGACACCGTCGCCCGGTGATCGGTCGGCCATGGCGCGACGGCGATGTCGACGCCCGGGCCGCCCTCCTCGCCGACGAGCAGGCTCTCGGTCGTCACGACGGGCCCTCCCGCGTAGACGAAGTCGATCCGGTCGGCCGGCGCGCCGTTCGCGTACGGGTTGTAGCCCGCCACGTGCGGCCGGTTCGCCGGCCAGGTGAGGCCCTGGTCCGCGACCGGATCCGGGTTCGCCTCCCGGTACGAGTCGACGAGCCCGGCCTCCTCCACGGCCAGGCTCACGGGCCACGCGACCGGGAACCGCACGTGATCGCGGACCCCCACCGCGGCCTCCGTCCAGTCCAGGTGCGACGGCGCGTTGAAGTCGCCGATCAGAAACACGGGAACACCTTGCGCCGCAAGCTGTTCGATCGCCTCCAGTGTGGGGGAGAGGGCGCGGAGCCGCTTGTGCTCCTCGGTCGTGACGACCTCGTCCGCGCTCGCGCCGTCGCGGATCTTGAACGGGCCGTAGCTCGTGGACGGCAGGTGCACGTTGGCGACCGCGACGACGCGGCCGGGAGCGACCTCGACGTACGTGAAGGGCGGCTCGCCGGGCGGAGCGAGGAGCGGGAACCTCGACAGGATCTGGGTCCTCGGGTCGTAGTGGTCCCAGCCCACGGACGCCGCGATGGCTGGCATGTTCGCGTAGCCCTCCTCGATCGCCACGATGTCGGCGCCGCTCGCTTCGATCACCTCGGGCACGGCGTCGAAGTCGACCTCGTTCCCGCCGTATTCGACGTTGAACTCCATCACTCGGAGCGTCCGTGTGGGGTCGGGCGGCGCCGTCGCGACGGAGGGAGCGGGCTCGGGGCCGTCCGACGTGCATCCGGCGAGCACCAGCAGCGCGAGGGAGAACGCGGCCGGCGCGCGGCGGCTCACCCGAGGAGCTCGCGCCCCATCGCCAGGCGGTACTCCTCGTTGAACCAGTAGAGGAACCGGTCCTGGCGCGGGTAGATCCCGGTCGTGAACGCCCTCGATCCGACGCCGGTCTGCGCGCGGGCGCAGACTTCCCAGTCCTGCTTGGAGATGAGGTCCCAAAGCTCGACGACGGGCTCGGGCTTGAACGCGTCCGGGTCGGCGATCACCTCGGGGCGGAACAGGTACTCCGAGACCACCTGCGTGTGGCTCGGGCCCTTGGGGAAGCCGATGTAGTACATGACGCAGTCCGGGTGCAGGTTCAGCATCAGGTTCGGGTACTCGTAGCTGCCGTAGTACATCGAGTAGTCGACCGGATTGAGGCCCTCGAACTTGGGCAGCTCCGATCGCCCGTTCTTCGTGAAGCTCGTGGCCCCGTCCGTCATCACGTTGCCGTCGTCGGGCTGCGTCTCGTCCCACACCTCGCCGAAGCGGAAGAGCGGCACCACCTGGACCAGCTCCGGGTGGATGCTCGGGCAGTGCAGGCACTCGTTGTAGTTCTCCACGACGATCTTCCAGTTGGCCTCGACCTCGTAGACGATCCGGACGCCGATCCGCAGGTCCTGCATGTTGAAGCGCTCGAACGCGGTGATGGTCTCGGCGCCGTCGGTGAGGGCCTCCATCAGCGGGCGCGGCGATCGCGAGAGGTTCGCGAACACGAAGCCGGCGTACTCGCCCACCGCGAACCCGTGGAGCGAGTACCGGTCGCGCTCGAACCGCTCGTCCTCCTTGACGTTCGGGGTCCCGATCAGGCGCCCGTTCAGGTCGTACGTCCACGCGTGGTAGGGGCACCGGAAGGCCTTGCGGACGGACCCCTGGTCGCCGTCGTCCAGGAACTTCGTGCCGCGGTGGGAGCAGACGTTGTAGAAGCCGCGGAGCACGCCGTCGGCCCCTCGGACGAGGAAGATCGACTCGCCGACGAGGTCCTTGACGACGTAGTCGCCGGGGCTCCCCGCCTCCTCGGAGCGGCCGACCGCGACCCAGTCGCCCCACCAGATGTGCTCGCGCTCCTCGTCGTAGACCTCCCGTGAGGTGTACTCGTGGCCGGCGAGGGTCGGGCGAGGACGCCAGTCCTGCTCGTCGTAGCGGAAGGTGGTCCCGGTCGCGCTCGGTCTGCATCGCGTGCTCCTTGAACGGCGGTTCAATCCAAGGGACAGGATACGCCGCGCACGGGGCGGTTGGGAAGGAGGCCGTTCGCCGGAGCTCGAGCTAGAAATTCAGCAGCCGGCTGCGCTTCAGCGACTGGATGGCGATCTGACGGAACGCGTCCTCGAGCCCCTGATCGTCGCCCCGGCCCTCGCAGAAGTAGTTGTCGAGGTCGGTGTTCTCGTCGACGGCGCAGTTGCCCGGGGCGTTGTCGATCGCGGCCCCCGACGACGTCGGACTCGCCACCGCCGCGAGGAAGGTCGTGGCCCAGTCACCCTGGAACGAGCTGGCGCCGTCGTCGTACTGGCAGCGGGCCCCGTTCGACCCGTAGGCGAGGGAGAAGATCGTGGCGCCGGCCGCCCGCGCGCTCAACGCGCGGGTGTACGCGTACTCGCACGGGTTGTACCGGTTCAGGATGCGGCTTCCACCGGCCGTGTACGCCTGCGGTTGGTTGGCCTCGCCGTCGGCGAAGAAGACGATCACGTCCGGCACCTCGGGCCGTCCCGTCGCGAGCATCGCCTGCGCGGCGGCCAGTGGATCGCCGTGGTTCGTGTGGCCCGAGTTGGAGCGCCGCCCGTCCGTGAAAACCGTGGTGCTCCCCTGCTGCATGTTCACGATGTTGTCGACGAGCGAGCTGCCCAGGTTGAGCGCCCCCGTCGGCTGTCGGTAGTCGTTGCTGAGTCCCACGACGTACCACGTGCTCGGGGTGGTCGCCGGATAGAACTGCTGCGAGTTCATGCGGTAGGGGTTGCTCGGATTCTTGTACGGAAGCGCGATGAGCCCCACGTGCACGTCGTTGTTGTTGTAGAACTCCAGAACCGAGTCCTCCGCCGAGCTCGGGTCAGCGATCGCGTCCTTCAGGTCGGCCATGTTCTGCGGCGTCATGCTGGTCGACCGGTCGATGACGAACACGACGTCGAGCGGCGACGACCCCTGACCGCAGAAGCCGTTGCAGGCGGCGGCCCGCACCGCGCCGGTATTGCCCTGATCGAAGCCCATCACCGGGGCGAAGAAGTACTCGACGTCGCTGGAGGCGGAGAGCCGGATCGTGTTGCAGAGCTCTCCCCCGTATGGGTTGCAGTCGTGGATCGCCTTGCCGCCCCTCGACGTCCAGCCGCCGGTCCACGAGTCCACCCCGCACGCGAAGCCCAGCTCGTCGGCGTCGCCGCCGCCGTTGCCCTCCGGGTCCGCGACCACGCAGGCAAACGAGATCGCCAGCCCGGCGCCGGCCAGCTGCGGCGCGTTGGACTCCGCGATCTGCCGAGCCGTGGTCTCCGCGGCAGCGGCGCCCGTCGAGTCCGAGACCGGCAGCAATCCCGCCCCGGCGAGCGAGCCGAGGTCGACCGCGGCCTGGATCAGGTGTCGCTCGTGGCGCAGCCGGGCGAGGTCGAACGTCATCGCCGCGGAGCCGGCCAGGACGACCATGAGGATGGCGACGATGACGGCCACCACGCCGCGCTCGTCCTCGAGGCGAGCGCGAAGACGCATGATGCTCACTGGCCCTCGAACCTCGCTTCGGACACCGACTTCATGTCCATCTCCGTGCCGAGCCCGACGAAGTTCGGGAGGGGCGTGAGGAAGCCGTAGCTGTACTCGACCGTGACGCGGACGATGTCGCCTTCGTCCCATCCGCTCGGAGCCGGGCAGGTCCCGAAGCTTCCGCCGGTGATCCCGCACTCGATCGTGACGTCGAGGTTCGACTGGTCCAGGAAGCTCGTCGTCCCGCGGACCCGCGCCTCGATCTCGACCACGTCCGGGCTCACGGCGCCGAGGCGGGCGCCCTCGCGAGCGGCGTTCTGCGTGGCGTCCCAGGAGTGGTAGGCAAACCCGAACTCGAGGATGCCCAGCACCAGCAGCAGGAGGATCGGGACGATCAGCGCGAACTCGACGGCGATGGCCCCGCGTTGGTCGCGAGCACGCCGAAACGAGGTCGCCTTGCTGGGTGCGCGAGTCAGCTCGCGCGGGCGTCGGTTGGTGTCCACGAGTGAGTTCCCTCCGTGCTAGCAGGCTAGGGAGCCGTGCCTCGCAAGGCCATAGCCCGTCCGGCGAATTCAGGAGGCAGACTGGACTAAACCGAAGGATGTAGGGATTCGCGGCCACCGACGCGCGAACGCCCCACGCGCACGCATCGGGGACCGGTAGTCTTCGGGAACCGCCCGCACAGGAGTCCGACACTCTTGACCTCCCGACGTCCTACGGTGCTGCGTCGCGCCCTCGCGTCCTCGACGCTGTTCGCCGTGCTCGCCGGCTGCACCGCCGGCCCGGACGCGCCCGCGTCGTCCGGCACGGAGCGGCCGGCGGCCACCGGGTCCTCCGGAACGCCGTCGCCGTCGTCCCCGGCGTTCGAGCTCGTCGTGGATCTTGCGGAGGTCCGGGCGGGCAGCGTCGACGGAGATGTCCCCGCGCGCGACGTGCGCGAGCCCGCCCGGGCGGTCCAGCGGACGATGACCGAGCTCTACTCGGTGGCGTTCGTCGACCCGTCGGCGTGGGCCGACGGCGAGTTCCCGACGCTCCCGGCGTTGTTCGCCGGCGTGGCACGCGACCAGGCCGAACGCGACCTGCGGAGCCTGACACTCGGCAACGTCGCGCGACAACTCGACGCCGTCCGTCCGAGACGAGCGCGGCTGGACCTCCGGTTCCTCACTGACGCCGAACGACGGCCGGTCGTCGCCGTCGCGGACATGCGATTCGAGGGCATCGGCCTGGACGGCGAGGATCGGCGCCCGATCCGCCACGACGGCGAGTACACGCTGCGCAAGGTGAACGGCCGCTGGAGGATCGTCGCCTACGAGGTCCGGGCACGAACGATCGGGCCGGCCGCGGAGGCGGCGTTCGCGCCCGGGTTTCCCTCGCTCGATCCCACGTTCGTCCTGGTGATCGGGAGCGACGCGCGACCGGGCCAGGCCGTGACCCAGACGCGAGCCGATTCGCTGCACATCGTCGGCGTGAACCCGAGGCAGGGCCGCGCATCGGTCCTCGGCATCCCGCGCGATTCGTGGGTGCCGATCCCGGGCGCGGGCATCGACAAGATCAATGCGGCGCTCGCCCGCGGGGGCCCGGAGATAGTCGTCGCGACGGTCGAGCGACTGTCGGGCATCTCGATCGACGCCTACGTCCTCACCGGGTTCGAGGGCTTCGAGGACATCGTGGGCGCGATCGGGGGGATCGACATCACGATCCCGTTCCCGATCAGCGACCGATACGCGCACGTGCGGCTGGACGCCGGACCGGAGCACCTGACGGCGAACGAGGCGCTCGCGTTCTCGCGAGCCCGCCACGATCTCCCGAACGGCGACTTCGGCCGCTCGCTCAACCAGGGCCGCCTGCTGATCGCGGCGCTCGCAACGCTCCGCGAGGCGTACCGCACGAAGGGCCCGTCCGCGCTCTTCCCGTGGGTGCTGGCCGGCGCCGCGCACCTGCACACGGACCTCTCGCTCACGGACATGTTCGACCTGCTCGTCGCGGCCCCGGCGTTCGATCCGCGACGGGTGCGCAACGAGGTCGTCCCCGGCCGCGTCGGCAGCGTGGGTGGGCGGAGCGTCGTGTTCCTCGACGGCGGCGCGGACGCACGGTTCCGCGACCTCGCCCGAGACGGCCTCCTCGGCGGGTGAGCCACGAGGATCCTCCCGGGTTCCGCCGCACGTACTCTCGCGGGGGACCGAGAGCGGAGGGAGGGCGGGTGCGGATCGCCCGAGCGGGCACGCTCGGCGTGGTGTTGGTGGTGCTCGCCGCCGCGTGCTCGGGAGCGGAGCCGGGTCGCGGCGGGCCGTCCGTCGCGCCGCTCGAGCCCTACGTCCCGGCCAACTCGGGCCCGGTCGACGAGGTCACCGTCGACGGCATCGTGGCGCACCTGCGGGCCCTCCAGGCCATCGCCGACGCGAACGGCGGCACCCGCGTCGCGGGCTCGACCGGCTACGACGCGTCGGCCCGTTACGTCGCCGACGTCCTGCGGGCGACGGGGTACGAGGTCACGCTGCCCTCGACCGAGGTGCCGGTCTTCGAGCAGGACGCCACCAGCGTGCTCGTGCAGATCGAACCGGTCCGGCGTCGATGGGTCGACGGTCGCGACTTCCGCGCGATGCTCTTCTCGGCGAGCGGAGCCGTGCGGGCGACCGTCTCGCACGTCGACGGCGGCTGCACGGCGGCCGACTACGCCGGGTTCCCGTCCGGCGACGTGGCGCTCATCCAGTCGACGCCCGAGTGCTTCCGCCGGCTCCAGGTCGTGAACGCGCAGCAGGCGGGCGCCGTCGCGGTGATCGGCCGCTCGACGGCCGAACGCGGCTTCCCGCTGCGCCCCACGCTCGTCGATCCGGGCGCGATCGCCGTTCCGGTGCTCTCGGTGACGGCGCAGGCGGGCCGCGCGCTCGTCGACGGATCGGTCGTCCGGATCCGAACCCGCGTGTCGACCTCGTTCGACGACGTCCGGAGCGTGGTGGCGGAGCTCCCCGACGTCGAAGGGGACCACGTCCTGATGCTCGGCGGTCACCTGGACTCGGTCATGGACGGACCGGGGCTGAACGACAACGGCTCCGGCACCGCCCTGTTGCTCGAGACGGCGAGGTGGGCCGCGGGGCTGGACCCGGCGCCGGCCCTCCGATTCGCGTTCTGGGCGGGCGAGGAAGCAGGGCTGTACGGATCCTGGGCGTACGCCCACGCCCTCGGCACCGAGGAGCGCGAACGGATCGACGCCTACCTGAACCTCGACATGGTCGGCTCGCCCAACTTCGTCACGTTCGTCTACGAGGCGTCCGCCGGCGATCCGGAGATGAGTCGCCGCGTCGCCGACCGGTTCGAGGAGGCGCTCGAGGAGCTCGGGGCCGCAAGCGAGCCGCTCGACCTGCACGGCGCCTCGGACCATGCGGCGTTCGACGACGTCGGCATCGCGACGGGCGGCCTGTACACGGGATCGCAGGAGCTGAAGACACCCGAGCAGGCCGAGGCGTACGGCGGGACCGCCGGCGAGAAGCTCGACCCCTGCTACCACCAACCCTGCGACACGATCGACAACGTGAGCGAGGCCGCGCTGCGCCTCCACGCGTCCGCCCTCGTCGACGTCCTCATCTCGTTGCTCGGCTGAACGCGACGTTTCGGACCCTGACGCTGGGGTAGGGCCCAATCTGAGGCCGGCACTCCGCCGGCGGTGTTCGGCGGGCCCCACGGCGCGGCCCGCCCCGAGAGCAGAGGTGATGCGGATGAGGAAGCCTCAGCGGCATCTGGCGAGATCGATCCTCGTCGCGGCGCTCGTCGCCGTCACGATCCCCTTCCTGGGGATCCCGTCGGCGTGGGCGGCCGCACCCACGATCTCGAGCTTCACTCCGACCACCGGCGTCGTCGGTACGGTGGTGACGATCACGGGCACGGGGTTTATGGACTCGAGCACGGTGACGAGCGTCGCGTTCAACGGGACGGTCGCCACGACGTTCACGGTGAACTCCGACGTCCAGATCACGGCGACGGTACCGGCCGGCGCGACCACCGGTCCGATCACCGCGACGGATTCGGAGGGGACCGGGACGAGCGCGACGAACTTCACGGTCACCCCGTCCCCGGTGCCGACGATCACGTCGTTTACTCCGACGAGCGGTCCCGTGGGGACGGTCGTGACGATCACCGGCACCGGTTTCACGGGCGCCAGCGCCGTGCAGTTCAACGGCGTGGCGGCCACCACGTTCACGGTGACCTCCGACACCCAGATCTCCGCGACGGTCCCGACCGGCGCCACCACCGGGCCGATCAGCGTCGTGACACCGGGCGGCACGGCCACGAGCGCCACCGACTTCACCGTCACCCCGGCGGAACCGGTGACGCACGATCGAAGCGTGACGCTGAACCTCCGTGGCCATCTGGTCGCGAAGGGCAAGGTGAACTCCGACTTCGCGGACTGCGAGTCGGGCATGACGGTGAAGGTCCAGCGGCGGAAGGGCGGCAACTGGCGGAACGTCGGCAGCGACGTGACCGACGCCCAGGGCAAGTACCGGGCCGATCTGACCGATCGCGAGGGCCGGTATCGCGCGATCGCGCCACGGACGTCGATCGGCGACACGGACGTCTGTCTCAAGGCGACGTCTCCCAAGGAGCGGCACCGGCACTAGCACCCTCTCCGGTATTGAGAGCGGTCCCCCGGACGGCCGGGGGACCGCTCCGCGTTCGGCGTGCGCCGGTAGGCTCGATGCGAGCCGCTCATGACCAGGATCCTCGCCATCGCCGACGAACCATTCCCCGGCCTGCCGGACGTCCTGGACGCACGTCCCGATCTCGTCCTCTCGTGTGGGGACCTGCCCTGGGAGGACCTCGAGCGGATCGTCGATCACGCGAACGTGCCGCTCCTGTTCGTGCCGGGGAACCACGATCCCGCGCTCGTCCCGGCCTCCGGGGGGACGGTGTGGTCGCCAACGATCTCGATCCGCGACCTCGCGGATCCCCCGGGGCCCCGCGGGTGCGTCAACGTCGACGGGCGGATCGAGGAGGCCCGCGGCCTCCGGGTCGCCGGCCTCGGCGGCTCGATCCGCTACCGCGAGGGTCCACATCAGTACACGCAGGCCCAGATGGCCCGCCGAGCCCGGCGCCTCGCCCGGCGCGCGCGGTGGAAGCGCCTCCGGGACGGCCGGGGTGTGGACGTCCTGATCGCGCACTCGCCCCCGAAGGGGCTCGGCGACGAGGACGACCGGGCCCACGAGGGGTTCGCGGCGTTCCACGGGCTCGTCCGCCGACTGCGACCGAGGTTGCTGTTGCACGGCCACATCCACCCGTACGGCATGTCGCGGCCGGATCGTTATTTGGACGACACGCGCGTGGTCAATGTCGTGCCCTACAAGGTCCTCGAGCTCGACGCATGAGCGAGCTCGGGCCCTACGTGCGGTCGACCTTCAAGCGGGCACGCCGCCGGGAGGCCTACCGACGCCTCTCGGCGATCGCCGGGAGGAACCGCTCGCGTCCGCTGTTGTCGCTGGACGAGGTGTCCCGGCGACTGCGGGCGTTCGAGCAAACCTACATCGGCATCCGGCCGATCCCGGTCGCGGACGTCGTCGGCACGGTCAGCCGCGTCGACGACTTCGACCGGGATTTCCTCCCCAAACGTTCGAAGATCCAGGAGCGATGGCAGAGCGTCGAGCAGTCCTATCCCAGCGGGGACTTCCCGCCCATCGTCGTGTACGAGCTCGATGGTCGGTACTTCGTCGTCGACGGCCACCACCGCGTGGCGATCGCCCGCCAGCGCGGCGTCGAGTTCATCGACGCCGAGATCACCCAGCTCCGCTCGCGCTGGGAGCTCCCGGCGGACGCCGATATCGGCGCGATCATCATGCAGGAGCAGTGCCGTCGATTCCTCGAGGAGTCGGGCCTGGAGCGCGCCCGGCCCGAGGCGCGGATCGAGTTCAGCCGGCCACAGGGCTACATCGAGCTCCTGGAGCACATCAAGATCCACGGTTTCCACCTCATGATGGAGCGGAACGCGCCGCTCTCGATGGAGGAGATCGCCGCGGACTGGTACGACCGCGTGTACCTGCCCACGGTGGAGGCGATCCGCCGGGAGGGGCTGAACGACCTCTGGCCCAGGGCCACCGACGCGGACCTGTACCTGTGGGTCGGCCAGCGACGGCGCGAGCTGTTCCCGGAACGCACCGACGACCTCGACATCGATGGGACGGTCCGCGCGGCCGTCGAGACGACGCCGAAGCCCCGGCGCGCCCGTGGCGGCTGACGATGGCGTTGGGACCGCTCGCGTTGGTCGGCGGCGACGAGCTCAAGCCGGGCAACGAGCCGCAGGACGAGGTGCTCGTGCGCGCCGCGGAGGGCGGTCCCGCCTACGTGCTCGCGACGGCCGCGGGCCGGCAGCGGCCGGAGCTCGCGGTGGCGAACGCCGAGGCGTGGTTCGGATCGCTCGGGCTGAAGG
>JBOGVL010000030.1:0-14487 GCA_050692535.1 Actinomycetota bacterium
GACGAAGTGTGCGTCCATCACGTCGACATGGATGACGTCGGCATGAGCATCCACCAGCTTTACCTGAGCGGCGAGGTTCGCGAGATCGGCCGACAGGATCGAGGCGGAGAGCTTGCCCATCCGCGCGATTCTATTCGTTCCAGGTGCCACCCCGGCTGAAGCCGGGATGACACCTGGGGGCTACCGCTCCGCTCCTTGAGCCCTTCATTGCGCTCGGCGGAACCCGGCGACGAACATCGCGTCGCAGCCGTGCCGGTGGGGCCACAGGCGGATCCTCGGCGCGGGGCCGTCCGGCCCCGGCAGCTCGATCGGCTCCAGGTCGGGCCGGTGCCGCACGATCGCGTCACAGGCGGCGTCGGTCTCGGCGCGGGGGAACGTGCACACGCTGTAGACGAGGCGGCCCCCGGGGCGCAGCAGGTCCGTGACCCCGGCGACGATCGCGACCTGCAATCGCGCGAGCGCCGACAGCTCGTCCTTCCGGTACCGCCACAACAGCTCCGGGCGGCGGCGTGCGGAGCCGATCCCCGAGCAGGGCGCGTCGACCATGATCCGGTCGAAGGGGCCCCGGACGGCGGCGGCGCGCGAGTCCTGGACGACGACGTGGCCCCGCACCCCGAGCCGCTCCAGGTTGGCCCGCACGAGCCCGGCCCTCGTCGGCCGCGGGTCGGCCGCGACCAGGAGCCCGTCGGGGCCGACGAGGCACCCGATGTGCCCGGCCTTCCCGCCGGGGCCCGCGCAGGCGTCGAGCACGCGTTCTCCCGGTCGCGGGTCCAGCACATCCACCACGAACGACGACGCCTGGTCCTGCACGGCGAACCGCCCCGCGGCGAACCCGGGGAGCGACGACGGAGAACCGCCGGCCGCCGTCAGGGAGCCCTCGTGGAGGCGCCCTCGTTCGACGGTGAGCCCCGCTTCGCGCAGCTCGCGCTCGAGCTGCCCCACGCTGGTCCGGCACGTGTTGGTCCGCAACGCCGTGCCGGCCGGCGTCGCGAGTCCGGCCGCGGCCGTCTCGGCCTCGTCGCCGAGCTGCCGTCGAAGCTCGTGGACGGCCCACGAGTCCAGACCGGTCCGGACCGCGACGTCCTCGTCGCGGTCCCCCGCCGGCGGCGCGGCCGGCGCGACCGACAGGCGCCGAAGCACGGCGTTGACGAATCCGCGCTGCCGGCGTTCGGCGAGCGCGACCGTCTCGGACACCGCCGCGTGCGGCGGGATGCGGGTGAACAGCAGCTGGTACGCGCCGAGCCGGAGCAAGGCGCGCGCCGGCTTCGGCGCCGTGTCGAGCGGGCGATCCAACAGGGGCGACAGCGCGTGATCGAGCGCGATCATGCGACGAAGCGTGCCGTACGCGAGCTCGGTCGCGAGCGCCGCGTCGCGCCCGGGCAGCGCCGCCCGGGACAACGTCCGGGCCAGGGTCACGTTCGAGTACGCGCCCTCGTCGGTCACGCGGCGGATCACGTCGAGGGCGACGCTCCGAGCCGTCGGCGCCGCCGGCGGGTCCTCGGTGCCCCGGGGCCGGCTCACCCGAACCGCTCGCCGACCTCGGGGTGGAAGCCGTTCACGAAGTCCGCGCCGGACATGCGCCGGCCCGCCTCGGGGGCAAGGTCGAGGGGCCGGAATCCGCCCTCGGCGGTCGCGACGACGACCCCGGACCTCGAGACGGCCAGGATCGACCCCGGGTCCCCGGTGCCCTCGACGGCCTCGGCTCGCCAGACCTTGAGGCCCCGGCCGCGGAACGTCGTCCGCGCGGCGGGCTCGGGAGACAGGGCCCGGCAGCGGTTCACCAGTCGCACCGCCGCGTCCGACCAGTCCAGGATCCGGTCATCCGGGCCGAGCTTCGGAGCGTACGTGGCGAGCCGCTCGTCCTGCGGTCTCGGCGCGACCTCCCCGGCCGCGAGCATCTCTATGGTCTCGACGAGCACGACGGCGCCGGCCGTCGCCAGACGGGAGCCGAGCGTCCCCGCGTCGTCCTCCGGCCGGATGGCCGCCTCACGCTGCAGGAGTATCGGACCCGTGTCGAGGCCGCGGTCCATCCGGATCGTGGTGACGCCGGTGTGGTCGAGCCCGAGCAGCAGGGCCGTCTGCACGGGGCTCGCGCCCCGCAGGGCCGGGAGCGGCGAGAAGTGCAGGTTGACGGGCGCGATCGTGGGAAGCTCCAGCACGCTCGGCGGCAGCACCTCGCCGTAGGCCACGACGGCCAGCACGTCGGGGGCCGCGTCGGCGAGCCGGTCGAACCCGGCGCCGGACCGCACGGTCTGGACCTCACCGAGCGGCAGGCGGAGCGCGCGCGCCGCGGTAGCGACGGGCGTCGGCGCGAGCTCGTTCCCGCGGCCGGCCGGCTTCGGTGCCGCCGTGACGACGAGCGCCACGTCGTGCGTCGAGGCCGCGAGGGCCTTCAGCGACGGGACGGACCATGCGTCGTTGCCGAGGAAGACGACCCGAAGCGGCCGAGTCACGTCGAGGCGGCGGGCGAGGTCACGCGTCGCCCAGGGCGCGCTTCAGCTCCAGCTCGCGGAGCTGCCGCATGACGTCGCGGCGGCCGGCCTCGTCGAGCCGGTCGATGTACAGCATCCCGTTCAGGTGATCGGTCTCGTGCTGGAAGATGCGCGCGAGGAGACCCTCGGCGTCGAGCTCGACCCGTTCGCCCGACAGATCCCGGCCGCGGATCCGGACCCGCATCGAGCGATCGGTCTCGTGATACGGGCCTGGGATCGAGAGGCATCCCTCCTCGGCCAGCTGCTCGCCCTCCAAACCGGAGAGCTCCGGGTTGGCGACGAACCCAGCATTGCCCTCGCGGTCGTCGTAGACGAAACAGGCGAGCGACAGGCCGACCTGGTTGGCGGCGAGCCCGACGCCCGGCGCGTCATACATAGTCTCGAACAGGTCGTCCGAGAGCCGCCGCAGTCGGGCGTCGAACGCCTCGACGGGCCGGCACCGTAGTCGCAGGACCGGGTCACCGAGCGTCCGGATCGGCATGAGCGTCACGAGAGCTCCTCACAGGTGCGGCTCCGCTTCGACCCGGGTCACGACGCCTCGCTCGGCGAGCCGCCGCATCCCCTCGCCGAACGTGGGGACGTCCTCGGGGTCGAGGGCGACCAAGCATACCGTCTGGTCTTCGAGGCTCGAGACGAGCGTCGTCCGGTGCGGCAGCGAGGTGATCGCCGTTTCCAGCTCCGCGGTTCCGGCGACTCGGAAGACCGGCGCGCCGACCGGAAACCCCGCGTCCGCGAGCCGGAGAGCCTCGGTGCGCGCGAACCGCTCCGGGCGGCCCGACACGAGCGCCTGCACGGCCGGGTCGTTGGGCCGGTTCGTCTGCACGATGACACGACCCGTCGGGGCTGCCCACGCGGCGGCCTCCGCCCAGGCGGCGAGCGCGCGCTCTCGCGCGGCGACCCCGGGTCGGCGGAGGGACGCGTCCGCGTTGAGGATCCCGACCAGATCGAGACCGACCGGCCCGAAGTCCTTCACGGCGTCGATCCCACCGACGACGATCTCGGCATCGCCGGGCGGCCGCGGCCGATCCTCACGACCGATGACCGAGACCGGGACGGTCGCGACGCTCCGCGCCCACTCCTCCACCCGCTCGGCCCCGCCTCGCGCGACGCCGAAGTCCGACCCCCCGCAGTTCACGCAGCGCCCCGTCGCCGCGCACACGATGCAACGAAGCCTCCCCGCCTCCGATCGCAGCGTCCCCCCGCAGGCGGCGCACGCGGCCGGTTCCCCGCAGCTCCGGCACACTCGCGCCACCCCGTACCCGCGCAGCGGTTCGTAGAGGAACCCCCGCCGGGCCTCGCGCAGCCCCCGCACCAGCCGGGGGGCCCGACCCTCCGGCCCGGGCTTCACGACCTCGACGGGCGGCCAGTGTCGCCCACTCGGCTCGACCCCCACGTGTGCGAACGCCTGCGCCTCGAGCGACGGCACGACCGAGGCGAGCACGCACACCGCCCCCTCGATCCGCGCACGCTCGGTCGCGACGTCGCGCGCGTGGAAGTACGGTGCCCGCTCCTCCCGATGCAGTGCGTGATGCTCCCTCGCCACGAAGACGAGTCTGAGATCGGGCACCGGCGCGAACACCGCCGGACGCGTTCCCACAACGACCGGGT
The DNA here is from genome assembly GCA_050692535.1 of Actinomycetota bacterium. GTDB lineage: Bacteria > Actinomycetota > UBA4738 > UBA4738 > HRBIN12 > CALGFI01. The sequence goes on from JBOGVL010000030.1 coordinate 4,101, forward strand.
ACCGCCCGCTCCCGATATCGAGCCACATCCGGTACCGGGCGCGCTTGTCGAGCCCGAAGAAGCACGCCACGTCGCTCCCGAAGGTGCCGACGATGGCTTGCACGGTTGCGGGAAGCGGATCGACTTCCGGGACGATCACGAGCGCGCACCCCTCGTTCGCGATCGCGGCGGCAACGCACTCCACGGCGAGTGCTGCATCATCACCGGGCGCCGTGCGAAGCAGGTACGTCCCGGCCCCGCTCCCAAGCGAGCTGAGCAAACGAGCGCCGTTCGAGTAGCGGTCGGAGAGCCTCGGTCGGACGACGGTGTCGACCGGAGCAGTGGCTCTGGGGCGACCGAAGGGAGCCGAAGGAGCGAAGCGTGTACCCCTGCGGAGGTCGGCGCCGCCGTCCACCCCGGCGACCTCCTCGCCGACAACCCGCGGTGGGACCGCTCGGCCGATCACCGCCGCGAGCGGCGACACGTACCGCTCCGACATCCACCGGTAGAGAGCGAGCATCGGTTCGTCGAACACTCGAACCGGCGACACGCGTTTGACCACGGGCAGCACACGCGACGGGACCTCGGAGGTCGGGCCCAGCACCCAGCCGCGAACCAGCTTGCCGTGGAACCGCACCTGGACGAGGGAACCCACGCCCGCCTCGAGCTCGCCGGAGAGCTCGTAGGTGAACGGACGATCCAGCGCGAGGAGCGGCCGGTCGACGCAGACGGCGACGGGGCCGGAGAGCTGGGGGCTACTCGAACGCGCGGCGGAGCTCATCCGCGCGGTCGGTCGCCTCCCACGGGAACTCCTTACGACCGAAGTGTCCGTACGCGGCCGTGTCCGTGTAGATGGGACGCCGCAGGTCGAGGTCGCGGATGATCGCGGCCGGGCGGAAGTCGAACGCCTCCCACACGAGGTCGGTCACCTTCTGGGGATCGACGCGAGCCGTGCCGAACGCGTCGATCGCCAGCGAGACCGGGTGCGCGGTCCCGATGGCGTACGCCACCTGGATCTGCAGGCGGTCGGCCAGCCCCGCCGCCACGAGGTTCTTCGCGACGTAGCGCGCCATGTAGGCCGCCGAGCGGTCGACCTTGGTCGGGTCCTTACCCGAGAAACAGCCGCCGCCGTGTGGCGCCATCCCTCCGTAGCTGTCGACGATGATCTTGCGGCCCGTGAGCCCCGTGTCCGCCTTGGGCCCCCCGATCTCGAACCGGCCGGTGGGGTTGACGAGCGCGCGGACGTCGTCGGCCGCGAGCTCGAACTCTCGCAGGACGGGGTCGATCACCTCGGTGGTCACGTCGGGCGCGAGCAGCGTCTCGACGTCGACCTCCTCCCGGTGCTGCGCGCTGATCAGCACCGTGTGGACGCGTCGCGGCGCGCCGTCCTCGTACTCGATCGAGACCTGGCTCTTGCCGTCCGGGCGCAGATACGGGATCACGCCGGCCTTCCGGACGTCGGCCAAGCGCTTGGACAGGCGATGCGCCACCGCGATCGGCAGGGGCATCAGCTCGTCGGTCTCGCGGCACGCGAACCCGAACATCATGCCCTGGTCTCCGGCGCCGAGGGTGTCTAGCTCGTCCGCCGAGTGCTCCTCGCGGTGCTCGAGGGCGTCGTCGACGCCACGGGCGATGTCCGGGGACTGATCCTGGATCGACGTGATGACGCCGCACGTGTGGCCGTCGATGCCGAAGTTGGCGTCCGTGTACCCAATGTCGGTGATCGTGTCGCGGACGACCTGCGGGATGTCGATGTACTCGGACGTCGAGATCTCGCCGGCAACCATCACGAGGCCGGTGGTGACGAGGGTCTCGCACGCGACCCGTCCGACCGGATCGACCGCGAGGATCGCGTCCAGGACGGCGTCCGAGATCTGGTCCGCGAGCTTGTCGGGGTGGCCCTCGGTCACCGATTCCGAGGAGAACAAGTAGCCGTGGCCCATGTCGAGCGAGCATAGCAGGGGGTCCCGGCGCGCTCCGTGGGAGCTTCCACGCACGAGAAGGCGGCGTCAGCGAGCCAGCAGCTTGGCGAGGCGGTCGCAGATCGCGGCGGCGAGCTCGCGCTTGGTCCACTCGCGAACGGGCTCGTCGTCCCCCGACCGTGACAGGATCGCCGCGCGGTTCGTCTCCGAGCCGAAGCCGGTGCCCTCGCGGCCGACCTCGTTCGCGATCACCAGGTCGACGTTCTTGCGGCGGAGCTTGGCGCGGCCGGCGGCTTCGATGTCGTCGGTCTCGGCCGCGAACCCGATCAACACGAGCTCGCGCGGATCGGCGCCCAGCTCGGCGAGGATGTCGGTCGTCGGCACGAGCCGCAGGTCGGGCGCGCCGTCCTCCTTCTTGAGCTTGGTTCCGGCCGTGGCCTCGGGGCGGAAGTCGGCGACGGCCGCCGCCATGACGACGGCGTCGGCATCCCGCGCGGCCTCGTGCACGGCGACGCGCATCTCCTCGGCCGTCGTGACGCGCAGCACGGCCGGGCCCTCCGGCGGATCGACCGTGCCGGGGCCGACGACGAGCGTCACGCCGGCCCCGCGTGCGAGCGCCTCCGCGGCGATCGCGAACCCCATCTTCCCGCTCGACCGGTTGCCGACGAACCGCACGGGGTCGATCGGCTCCCACGTCGGTCCGGCCGTCACGACGATCCCGCGCCCGGCGAGGTCCTTGCCGCGCGAGAGCTCTTCCTCGATCGCCTCGACGATCCGCTCCGGCTCGGCCATCCGGCCCATCCCCTCGTCGCCGGCGGCCAGCGAACCGCTCTCCGGGCCGACGATGCGGGCGCCGCGCTCGGCCAGCGTCGCCACGTTGGCCTGAGTGGCGCTATGGGTCCACATGCCCGTGTGCATCGCCGGCGCGAGGACGAACGGGCGATCGGCTTCGAGGAGCGACGAGGTGAGGAGGTCGTCGGCGATCCCGAACGCGAGCTTGGCGATCACGTTCGCCGTGGCGGGGGCGACGACGACGACATCCGCCTCGTGGGCGAGCCGGACGTGCAGGACCTCGCCCGGCTCCTCCCACAGGTCCGTGTACACGCGCTGGTCGGACAGGGCCGCGAAGGTCGCGGGCCCGACGAATCGTTCGGCCGAGCGCGTCATCACGACGCGTACCGAGGCTCCCCGCAGGCGAAGGAGGCGCGTGAGGATGCAGGCCTTGTACGCGGCGATGCCGCCGGTGACGCCGAGGAGCACGCGTCGGCCCCTCAGGACGGCGGGTCCGCTCGCCTCCACGTGCCCCACCTCCGTCGAAGGACGCGCGGGCGTCGGCCCACTCCCTCCGGCCCGCTACTTGACGCCGAGCCCCTCGGGGCGCTCCGCGTTGATCTTGCCCTCGGCGATCTCCTCGAGGGCGATCGAGAGCGGCTTGTTCTTGAGGCCGGTCTCGACGAGCGGCGGGATGAACTCGGCACGGCCCTCGCCGAGCTGGTTGTAGTACGAGTTGATCTCGCGGGCGCGCTTGGCGGACAGGATGACCAACGTGTACTTGGAGTCCACCGCGGCCAGCAGGTCGTCGATCTTGGGGTCGATCATGCTTCGAAGGTCCTTCCGGCGTCGATGAGAGCCCGGTCGATCCGGCCCGGCCGGCTCACGCGACGGGGCTCCTGGACGCCCCGATGATAGCAGCGACCTGCGACGACGCGCGTTCGAGGTCGTCGTTGACCACGACGTGGTCGAACCACTCCCGCGCCCGGATCTCGTCCTGCGCCTTCGCCAGGCGCCGGGCCAGGCGGGCCTCGTCCTCGCTCCCCCGGCTCCGCAGCCGGCGCTCGAGCTCCGCCAGGGAGGGCGGCTCGAGGAAGATGAGGACCGCCTCCGGGACCGACTTCCGGACCTGGCGGGCCCCTTGGACGTCGATCTCGAGCAGGGCATCGCGGCCGTCGGCGAGCACCCGTCGGATCGGATCGGCTGGAGTGCCGTAGCGGGAGTCGAAGTTCTCCGCCCATTCGAGGAGCTCGCCGGCCTCGACCATCCGGTCGAACTCGGCTTCGTCCACGAAGACGTAGTCGACGCCGGGTCGCTCCTCCGGGCGCGGCCGACGCGTCGTCACCGAGAGCGAGACGACCAGGTCCGGGACGAGCTCCCGCACGCGGCGGACGATCGTTCCCTTGCCGACCCCGGACGGACCGGCGATGACGAAGAGGATGCCGCGCCGTTCGATCGCGGCGCTACTTCTTGGCGAACTCGGTCAGCAGCGAGTCGCGCTGCTTGGCGCCGAGGCCCCGAACCCGGCGGCTCGCGGAGATATCGAGCTTCTCCATGATCTTGCGCGCCCGGACCTTCCCCACACCCGGGAGCGACTCGAGAACCGTCGAGACCTTCATCTTGCCCACCGTGTCGTCGCCCTGCCGGGACAGCATGTCCGTCAGCGTGAGCTTTCCGGACTTGAGCTGACCCTTGAGCTCGGCCCGCTTCCTGCGCGCCTCCGCGGCCTTCTCGAGGGCCTGCTTGCGCTGTTCATCGGTCAGGACGGGTAGCGGCATGACGGCACTCCTTCGCACTCGTGGGTCGGGAACTCGCGAGTATAGTCACGGCCTCGTCGGGGCAGCAACGCGAACTCATGCGTTCCACCTGCGGTTTTCCATCGGGAACGCGGACTCGGGTAGCGAGGGGGTGGCCCTCGACGAGCGATCAGCGAACGGACGCGAGGATGGCCCGAGCGGCCCCGGCGGGGTCCGGCGACGCGGTGATCGGACGGCCGACCACGAGGTAGTCGGCCCCTCGTTCGATCGCTTCCTCCGGCGTGAGGATCCGGACCTGATCGTGACCGTTCGATCCCGCGGGCCGGATACCCGGCACCACCAGACAGGCCTCCTGACCGACGACCTCTCGCACCACCGGGACGTCCTCCCCAGAGACGACGACACCGCCCGCGCCGGCGGCGTGCGATTCGAACGCGAGCGATGCCGGCGACGCGAGGCCCTCCCCCGCGAGGCTCGACAGCACCGTGACGGCGACGACGAGGGGCAGCTGATACCCCGACTCCTCGGCCCCCGACGCCGCGCCGCGAACGGCCGCGGCGACCATCGCCTCGCCGCCGAGCGCATGGATGGAGAACATCGACGCACCCAGTCGTGCGGCGTTGAACGACGCGCGCTCGACCGTCGTCGGGATGTCGTGGAACTTGAGGTCGAGGAAGACCGGGGCGTAGGCGCGCAGCCGGAGCAGCGCGGCGGGCCCGTGGGCCGAGAAGAGCTCGAGCCCGACCTTGAGCGCGCCCGCGTGACCCTCGAGCCGGCGCGCCAGCTCCTCGGCCGCGTCCAGGTCCGAGACGTCCAGCGCCACGATCAGCGGGTTCTCGGGTCGCGGGATCACGAGACGTTCTCCGCCGCGGGCTGCTCGCCACGGACGCGAAGCCTCCCGCGGAGGTCTCCCGGGGACGCGATCCCCTTGGCCTTCAGGTAGGCGAGGATCCCGTGGGCGATCTCGACGGGGGCGGACGGATTCACGAGCATCGCCGTCCCCACCTGCACGGCCCAGGCACCGGCGAGCAGGAACTCGACCGCGTCCTCGGCCGTCGAGATGCCTCCCACTCCCATGATCGGGACGTTCGGGAGCGCCCGGGCGACCCGGAACACCGCGGCGAGCGCGATCGGCTTGATCGCGGGACCCGACAACCCCCCGACGGGAGCCGCGAGCTCCGGCCGCAATCGGTCGGCGTCCACCGCCAGCGCGGGAACGGCGTCGATCAGCGTCAGGCCGTGGGCGCCGGCGCGAACGCAGGCGCGCGCGGTCGCCACCATATCGGGCAGCAGCGGCGGGAGCTTCACGAAGACCGGCACCCGCGCGTGGCGGGACACGGACCCGACGACCTCGTGGATCCGCTCGGCGTGGGCGTAGAAGGGGTCCCCCCGGCGCTCCTCGTCGGGCGCCGAGAGATTGACCTCGAGCGCGACGATGCCGGGGCGGAGGTGGAGGTGGCTCGCCACCCGGATGTACTCGTCGGGCGACGAACCCGCGACCGAGGCGATCACCGGCGTCTGGGCCCGCAGGAGCCTCGGCAGGTCCTGGTCGAGGAACTCGTCGACGCCAGGGTTCTGCAGGCCGACCGCGGAGAGCAGGCCCGCGGGGGTCTCGGCGGCGCGAGGCGACGGCCCGCCCCGCGAGGACGACAACGTCAGGCTCCGCGTGACGACGCCCCCCAGCCGATGGAGGTCGACGAGACCCGGGACGTCTCGTCCGGTCCCGAGGCAGCCCGACGCGGCGAGCACCGGATGCTCGAAACGCACACCTTCGAGATCGACCGCGAGCGTCTGCTTCATCCGGGCCACGCCTTCACGGCCGGGAAACCGCCGGGCGGCGTCGGTGTCGCGCGTGGCTCGTCGCCCAGCCAGCGGTCCCACAGGATCCTCGCGGGGTTGAACACGGGGCCGTCGACGCACGCGCGCACGTGATCGTAGCCCGAGCCGTCCTTGCGGATCACCGGGAGGGTGCACGTGAAACACATCCCCACCCCGCACACCATCGGCTCCTCGACCGCCATCTGCGACGGGATCTGCCGGTCCGTGCAGACGTCGGCGATCGCCCGGAGGATCGTCCGCCGCGCGGCCGCGTACACGACCTGGGCGCCGGTCGAGTCCAGCATGCCGGGCAACGCGTCGAGCACGCTCCCCCGGTCGCCGAGGCTGCCGTCCGCGGTGACGATCGCGATCGTCTGCGAAAGGCGCTTGCCCTCGATCGGCTTGAAGACGGAGTCCATCGTCTCCGCCCCGACGATCATGTCGACGCGTTTGCCGCGCGCGCGCAGCTCCTGCGCAAGGAAGTACACGGGCGCGGAGCCGTGTCCCTCGGAGACGAGGAGACAGGTGGTGAGCTTGGTCGGGTAGGCGAACGCCTTGCCGAGCGGGCCGATCACGTCGAGGAACTGGTGGGCCTTCACCTCGCCCAGCCACGACGTCCCGGGGCCGTGCGGGTCGAAGACGAACTCCAGCGTCCCCGCCCACCCGCCTCGACGGGACGCCTGATGGATCGAGAAGTGGCGCCGGAGCAGGAACGCCCGGCCCTCCGGCATCCCCACCGAGAGGAACTGGCCCGGCCGGACTCGCTCGGCGACCTCGGGCGCGACGATCGTGATGGAGTGGTAGGCGCCGAGCTTGCGTGCGTTCAGCACCTCGGCACGGACGCGCCTCACGGCCGTGAGCCTACCCGGCTCTCCGTGATCCCGAGCCGCGTCTGCACCGGCGACGCCGCGAGCGCCTGCTCGTTGAGCTCCTGCAGCGAACGGGGCGTCCCCGGCGCGCCACGAAGCGCCTCGATCCCCCGCAGGGCGGCGAGCGCCCCCGGAAGGGTCGTGATACACGGGATCCCGGCCTGCGCCGCCGCGGTCCGGATGTAGTACCCGTCCGTCCGCGGGCCACGTCCGAACGGGGTGTTGATCACGAGGTCGACCTCGCCGTCACGGATGAGGTCGACGACCGAGCGCCCGCCCTCGGACACCTTGGCCACCCGCGTGACGGGGATCCCGGCCCGCTGGAGGACGCCGGCCGTGCCCTTCGTCGCGAGGAGCCGAAACCCCAGCTCGGCGAGGCGCCTGGCCGGGAACGCGATCGCGCGCTTGTCGCGGTTGGCCATCGAGACGAACACGGTTCCGTCGCGCGGGAGGCCGGCGCCGCTCGCGACCAGGGCCTTCGCGAGGGCCCGGCCGGAGTCGGCGTCGACGCCCATCACCTCGCCGGTCGAGCGCATCTCGGGGCCCAGGACCGTGTCGACGCCCGGGAACCGACCGAACGGAAGGACCGCCGCCTTCACGGCCGTGTACGGCAGGTGGCGGTAGTGGTGCGGGTCGGCGGGCACCAGTCCCTCGGCCGCGAGATCCTCCAGCGTCCGCCCGAGCAGGATCATCGTGGCCACCTTCGCCAGGGGCACGCCGACCGCCTTGGAGACGAACGGCACGGTTCGCGACGCGCGCGGGTTCGCCTCCAGCACCCAGACCCGATCGTCCTTCGTCGCGAGCTGCAGGTTGATCAGCCCGAGCACGCCGAGTCGCCGGGCGAGCGTCCGCGTGATCGCCTCCACGCGGTCGAGCTCCTCCTCGGACAGCGTGGCGGGCGGGATCTGGCACGACGAGTCGCCCGAGTGGACGCCGGCCTCCTCGATGTGTTCCATCACGGCACCGACGAACACGTCGGTTCCGTCGCACACCGCGTCCACGTCGATCTCGATCGCGCCCTCGAGGAACCGATCGATGAGCACCGGGTGGTCCGGGCCCGCCTCGGCCGCCGTCGTCACGAACCGCTCGAGCTCGTCCTCACCGTAGACGATCTCCATCGCGCGGCCGCCGAGCACGTAGGAGGGTCGGACGATCACCGGGTAGCCGATCCGAGCCGCCACCTCGCGCGCCTCCGACAGGTCTCGCGCCTCGCCGTGTGGTGGGGCGGGGATGCCGAGCTCCCGCAGCAGCTCCGCGAACTTGCCACGATCCTCGGCGAGGTCGATCGCGCTCGGTGGCGTCCCGAGCACGGAGAACCCGGCCGCCTCGAGGTCGTGCGCGAGTCGCAGCGGCGTCTGCCCCCCGAACTGACAGACCACGCCGACGGGCTGCTCCGCCTCGCACACCGCGAGGACGTCCTCCGTCGACAGCGGCTCGAAATACAGGCGAGAGCTCGTGTCGTAATCGGTCGACACGGTCTCGGGATTGGAGTTCACCATCACCGCCTCGTAGCCGGCGGCCCGGAGCGCGGAAGCCGAGTGGACGCAGGCGTAGTCGAACTCGATGCCCTGGCCGATCCGATTCGGTCCGGCGCCGAGGATCACGACGCGCGGCTGCGCGGCCGGCCGAACCTCGTCCTCCTCCTCGTAGGTCGAGTAGTGGTAGGGCGTCCGCGCCGGGAACTCCCCCGCGCACGTGTCGACCGTCTTGAACACGGCCCTCACGCCGAGCGCCGTCCGACGCGCCCGCACGTCGACCTCGGCGCTCCCGGTGAGCGCGGCGATCCTCCGATCCGACAGCCCCCGCCGCTTCGCCTCCCACAGCCGGTCGGCGTCCAGCTCGTCGACCGAACGGCCCTCGAGCCCCGATGCCTCCTCCATCACCTGCGAGATCTGGTCCACGAACCACGCGTCGATCCCCGAGGCCCGGGCGACCGCGTCCACCGAGTGTCCGGCGCCGAGCGCAGCCTCGACGAGGTGGAGCCGTCCCTCGGTCGGCACCCCGAGCTCCTCGAGGTCGATCGGGGAGGCCGCCGGCCCACCCAGGTCGGCACCCGTCCGCTCGAGCGACCGCCAGGCCTTGCCGAGGGCCTCCGTGAAGGTCCGGCCGATCGCCATGACCTCGCCGACCGACTTCATCGACGAGGTGAGGACCGGGTCGGCCTCGGGGAACTTCTCGAAGGCGAACCGCGGGACCTTGACGACGACGTAGTCCAGCGTGGGCTCGAAGGCCGCCGGCGTCTCGCCGGTGATGTCGTTCGTCACCTCGTCGAGGGTGTAGCCGACCGCAAGCAGCGCCGCGATCTTCGCGATGGGGAAACCCGTGGCCTTGGACGCAAGCGCGCTGCTCCGCGACACGCGGGGGTTCATCTCGATGAGCACCTGGCGGCCGCTCGCCGGATCGACCGCGAACTGGATGTTCGAGCCGCCGGTCTCGACGCCGATCGCGCGGATACACGCCAGCGCCGCGTCGCGCATCTGCTGGTACTCGCGGTCGGACAGCGTCTGGGCGGGGGCGACCGTGATCGAGTCGCCCGTGTGGACGCCCATCGGGTCGACGTTCTCGATCGAGCAGATCACGACGGCGTTGTCGGCGGCGTCCCGCATGACCTCGAGCTCGAACTCCTTCCAGCCCGCGATCGACTCCTCGACGAGGATCTCGGTCACGGGGCTGACCTCGAGGCTCCGGGCGGCCACCCGCGCCAGCTCGGCGCCGTCGCCGGCGAACCCGCTACCGCCGCCCCCGAGGGTGAACGACGGCCGGATGATCAGCGGGTACCCGAGGGCCTCGCCGAGCGCGAGGGCCTCCTCCACGGAGCGCGCGACGCCGGCGCGAGGAACCTCGAGCCCCGCCGCCTGCATCGTCGCCTTGAACCCGCTGCGATCCTCGGCGCGGTGGATCGCCTCGAGCCCGGCGCCGATCAGCCCGACGTCCAGCCGGTCGAGGTCCCCCGACTCGGCCAGCGCGACCGCCACGTTCAACGCGGTCTGGCCGCCGAGCGTGGGGAGCAGGGCGTCGGGGCGCTCGCGCTCGATCACCCGCAGGACCGACTCGGGCGTGAGCGGCTCGACATAGGTGGCGTCGGCGAACTCGGGGTCGGTCATGATCGTGGCCGGGTTCGAGTTCACCAGCACGATGCGGTAGCCCTCGGCCCGCAGCACGCGGCACGCCTGGGTGCCCGAGTAGTCGAACTCGCACGCCTGACCGATGACGATCGGGCCGCTGCCGATCAGCAGGATCGTTTCGAGGTCGTCTCGGCGCGGCATCGCTT
>JBOGVL010000031.1:0-14430 GCA_050692535.1 Actinomycetota bacterium
CACGTTGTGGTCGAGGAGGGGGGCATGACCTGTCTCGTCCTGTCCGAATGGCCACTTCCAGCGGGGCTCAACGCAGAGAAGGCGGACGTCCTGATTCGACTCGCGCCCGGTTACCCGGACGTCCCCACTGACATGTGGTGGGTTGATCCGCCGCTTCGTCGGGCAGACGGCAGCGACATCGTGAACACGCAGTCGATGGAGAACCATCTCGGTCGGACATGGCAGCGCTGGTCGAGACACTTCTCGGGGGGACAATGGCAGCCCGGGATCGATCGCCTCAGCGGATACATCGCGCTCATGGACAACGAATTCCGGCGGGCTGCAGGAACGGCCGCATGACTACAGCGAGTCTCGTTCTTCCGACAGATATCCTGACCGATCTCCGAACCGCCGCTCTGAACGAGCTTGAAACAGCCGGTGTGCTTCTGTGTGGGTCCTCCCGGATGGAAGATGGAATGCGACTTCTGGGAAGAGAACTCCGTCTGCTCTCAGACGACGACTATGACGAGCGGCGACGAGACCGGCTCACGATTCCCTCGCGGGCATATGTTCCGGTGCTCTCGCGCGCTGCAGAGATAGGCGCGACAGCATTGTTTCTTCACACACATCCCACGTCGGTCGCAGATCCCATCCCTAGCGAGTGGGACGACAAGGTCGATGAGCACCTCCTCGAGACGTTTCGGGTTCGAACGGGCTCTGACATCTACGCATCCATGGTGATCTCGCCGACCGACCTGTCAATCGCCTTCACTTCCCGAGGTATGGACGGAGACACACCCTTCGAGATCGGCGAGCTCTTCGTCGCCGGCGACCGCCTTGCTCTTCTCCCCTCGTATACAGCCCGAGTCGATCAACAAGTTGAACCGATGTTCGACCGACAGGTCCGGGCCTTCGGCCACCGCATCCAAGGGGCACTGGGCCGTCTTCGAGTTGGCATCGTCGGATGCGGTGGGACGGGTTCAGCAGTGGCGGAGCAACTTGTTCGACTCGGAGTCCGATCCTTGGTAGTCATCGACGATGACTACGTGGACTCCACGAATGTCACCAGACTGTACGGATCGACTCCGAAGGATGCTGGGAAGCCGAAGGTCACGGTTCTCGCGGACCATCTATTGTCAATCGCTCCCGTCGCAGAAGTGATGCCCGTTCAGAAACTGGTCCTGGACGAGGCGGCCGCGCGGTCTCTCACGTCTTGCCATGTGGTCTTCGGGTGCACCGATGACAATGCTGGACGCCTAGTTCTCACCCGACTTGCCGCCTACTATCTGATCCCCTACATAGATTGCGGAGTTCTCATTTCGTCTCGTGACGGCGTCATCAATGGGATTCACGGACGAGTCACAGTCCAGACGCCCGGTGCCGCTTGCTTGGTGTGTCGGAGCCGAATCGATATTTCACGCGCTGCAGCCGAGCAGCTTCCAGCATCAGAACGTGTCGAGCGCCAGCGAGAGGGGTATGCGCCGGAACTGGGGCAAGAAGAACCCGCCGTCGTCGCATTCACGAATGCGGTCGCTAGCCAGGCCGTTACCGAACTCCTCGAGCGCTTCATCGGATTCGGCGGCGACCCAGTACCTACGGAAGTGCTGCTTCGTTTCCACGATCGCGAAACGAGCGGCAATCGAGAAGACCCGCGTCGGGGCCACTATTGTCATCCAGGTTCGGGGGCCCTCGGGTCTGGCGATGTCGATCCATTTCTAGGACAGCTGTGGAAGGCATCGTGACCGTTGAGCGTCTGCACTGGACTGCCTGGCTACCTCGTCGACGGTTCTTCGTCGCGTGCGACGTTGAGGAAGCTGACCAGGTCCCCAGACGTCTTCCGAGACACGCCGCAGTCATCGTTCGCCGACGTGGATCTCCCACATGGATTGCGTTCGATTGTCCATGTCGCCGACGGCATCGGTTGTTGGTTAACCTCGATCCCAGCCGCAAGCCTTATTGGAGGATGCTTCCAAGCAAGCGCCTATCCCTCGCACCGAGCGTCGATGTGGTTGACGGAGGCAGGCGGTGCCACTTCTGGATACGAGACGGCCGCACTAGCTGGCCGCGAACGGCAACCTTGACACGATGGAGATAGCGGATGGATGAACAAGCTGACACGGAACGGGATTCGACCTCCAGCGAACAAGAAGAGGAACCGAAGGAACCTGTTCGGACACCCCTGTATCGCGCCCTCAACTCTGAGCGCTATAGCCGCCAGTCCCGTATCCGGGACATCCAAGAATCGGCCAAGAGCAAGCTCATCTGCTACGTATCTGGGCCGCTCGCCTCGCTTACCCGCGATGACGTACTGCCGCTTGTGGATCTCCTCCACGTCATCCCCGTCGGAAGCAACATCGATCTGCTTCTTCACACGCCCGGCGGCGAAATCGACGCCGCCGAGAAGATGGCAAACATGATCAGGCGTCACGTAGGTGACGGCGGAATCTTTCGTGTCATCGTGCCTGACTTCGCAAAGAGTGCTGGGACGCTGATTAGCCTTGCGGCTGACACGATCGTGATGAGCGACAGCTCGGAGCTGGGGCCCATAGACCCTCAGCTGAGGCTGCCGGATGGGTCGGGAGCGTTTGCCTTGCGGCCGGCCCAGTCCTATATCGACGGGTACGAGGCTTTGGTTGAACTCGTCAACAGCAATCCCGGCGCACCGGCATACGAGACCATGCTGAAGAAATACGATCCCACTCTGTTGGACATCTGCCGCAAGGTCATCACCCGGTCGACCAAGCTGGCAGAGGAGTTGCTTCAGCGAGGGATGTTCCGTGGTGGCGGTAACTACACAGCGACGGCATCGGAGCTGTCCAACAATCGGAAGTGGCTGCAGCACAGCGTTCCGATCGACTACATCGAGGCAAAGAAGCTCGGCCTCGACGTCACGTACCTCGAGCCGACGGATGAACTCTGGCAGGAATACTGGGCTCTCTATTGTGAGCAACGACTCGCCCGCAATCCTGACGACTGCAAATTGTTCGAGTCCGACTACGTATCTATCCCCCTCTCTTGAAGGCTCGAGGTCGCTGCAGATGCGTCGATTCGGTTCCGAGCCGGGGCATCCAGGGCTCGGCCGTGCTCGAGCGGCGCTACTTAGGTCCTCGCATGGCCGGTGGACTCCCGAACCAAGACGTCAATCGCATCGGCTAGCTGCCTGGACACTTCCGAGTACACCTCGACGTAGACCGTGTCCATCATCCGAGTGCTGGTGTGCCCGAGCCGGGTCGCCACAGCCTTCATGTCCTTGGATGCCGCGTAGGCGAGGCTCGCGCCCGTGTGCCGGAGCCACTCGGGCCGGACGCCGCCGAGTCCTGCGGCTCGGCACGCGCGGTCCCAGACCGGCCGGAGACGTGCCGGCGGACGGGGCCCTTGTGCTCGCCGTAGAAGACGAGCCCCTCCCACTGCGAATCCCGCGCCCCTCGCAGCGGCGGGAAGCGAAGCAGATGCTCTGCGAGGGGCTTGACCGCGACGTCGGGCAAGTGGATGGTGCGCGCTGAGTCCTTCGTCTTGGGCTCGCCCCACTCGAATCGACCACCCACCTCGACGACCTTCTCGTCGACGCGGAGCGTCCGCCCCTCGACGTCGATGTCGTCGCGCTTCACGGCGACGAGCTCGGACCATCGAAGCGAGGCATACGCGCCCAGCAGCACGAAGGCTCGCCACCGCTCCGGGAGGATCTCGACGACAGACTCCAGCTCCCACGGCTTCAGGACGCGCACGCGGGAGCGGTCGGGCACCGGCGCACGGATACCGATCGCAGGGTTCCTCGAGACCAGTTCCTCGTCGAGCGCCCGATTCAGCAGCATCCGGACAAGCTTGAGCGCCTCCTGGGCCTGCCAAGCCGAGCGCGTCGCCGTAGTCTCGACGAGATCGCGAACGTGTTTCCTCGTGATCTTCGCGAGCTCGCATGAGCCGAGCGAAGGGGCAACGTATAGGTCCCAGATCCCCTGGTACTTCGCACGAGTGCTTGCGGCAGGCTTTCCGCGTGCCTCCGCTTCGGCGCGCCATCGATCGTGGAACGACCTAAGCGTTTCGCGACCGCGCCGTGGATCAGTCCACGCGCCGGCGAGCTTCTGATTCTCCTGATCGGTCGCGAACCGGTCGGCGTCCTTCCTCCTGTCGAACGCTCGAGACCGTTCGGTGCCGTCCGGGGCCCGATATCGCGTCACGTACGCGAAGCTCCGCGAACCGCAGTTGCTGCACGCACGGCTGCCTTCGACAACGGACCTCCGGCACCTCCCGCATTTCTTCTGGACGTGGGCCATCCACTACCCCATCTCAGGCCTTGGGTCCCTCACGGCGGATGGTCCACCCAAGTTGTGACATCAACGGGCTCCTCCGACCGTCGTGGCGAGCCACGACTCGACGTCCTCCCACCGGTATCGGAGGTGGCGGCCCACTCGGCACGCACGCGGACCCTTCCCCTCGTACCGCCACTGATAGAGGCTCTTGACGGGGACTTGGAGGAAGTTGGCGAGCTCCGCTGGCGTCGCCATTCGGCACCGCCGAGCGGTGACAACGTCCAGATGTTCCGACCGGGCTTGACCCAGGCCTGCTCTGGTCGAGTCGTTCTTCGATTCTCTGGGCTTCAAGAGAGGCTTCGGGGCGTCCAAAACGGCGGTCGCTCTCTTCCCTGGCGAAAGGCCAGCCACTCGCGTACCTCTCCGATCGACGCGTCCATCCCGTCGAAGCGTCGCTCCAGTCGGTCAAGCCTCGCCTCGAGGACTCGGCCGAGCGGCTCTCCGTTCGACGTGGTCACCGATCGACGGATCGAGCGGAGACCGACGATGAACGTGAGCACCGAACCGATCACCGATGCGAACGCGGCGATCGCGGCGGCGGCGACCACGTCGTTCATCCAGGCCTCGCGCTATGGAGATCGGCGACGCGGACGCGTCGGTCTGCGTCGAGCGGTAGCCAGATCGCGCCGAACGGGTCGGCCAGGTGCTGACCGATGGCTGCTGTTGCGACCGGCATCGCAGTTCCACCGAGTACCTGACGGGCGCTCGCTTCGCGAGCTTTGCTTGGGAAGCAGAACAGGACGACGTCGGGAGATGTTGCGGCTCGGGCTAGGACTCGGTAGCGCTCCATCTTGTCCTCGAGCCGACCTCGGTTCTCGGTTCCGAGGTCGAGCTCGAGGACGAATTCGAGGGACCCGCCTGCGTCCTCGATGCGAGCGAACCCATCGGGGCGGACGTGCGCTTGCCAGCGTCGCGCGCACCACGCCTCCCCGCGCCATTCGACGATCCGGACCGTCCCATCTGTCGTTCGTGCGATGTAGCGCATGCGGGTGAAGAAGCCGTTGACCGCGCGCGTGTGCCCCAACCGAGGGTTGTCCACGAGGGTGCGCTTGCGATCTTCGCGGTAGCCGACCGCTTTGAGCTCCATCCCGAGATGCTCGGCCACGATCTGGGCGCCGATCGCATCGAGCGTGTAGTGCCACGGAAGCGAGCCGAGCTGTGCCCGGGGTCGGTTCCTCCATAGGACGCCAATGGCGTGGAGTCGCGAGAGCCGAGATCGTGCTCTTTGAGGACTCGAGAAGTGAAGCTCGAACAGTTGTTCCGTGGTGAGGACCCGATGCTCGTATAGATCGATACAGATGAGCTGATCCCTGTCCGTGATAGCAGCTGCAACCCGCTGGATCCTTGAGCGGATGTCGCGCGTGCTTGCACGCGCGACGTAGCGAGTCCGACCGGCCGGCGCTCGACCCGTCATGGGCGTTCACCTGCCGGTTCGCGAGGGACGGGGTCGAGCGATGATGACCGCTCGGGCGAACGCTCGAGGGAACGCTCGACTGACCGCTCGAAGGAACGCCTACGTGCCCCGTCTTCCCGTCTCGGCGGCAAGAGGCCTCTGGCGCGCTCGAGTTGGCGGCCCTCGATGATGTCTTCGACCTCATCGCGCGAGATCGCGAAGAGCTCGGCGCTACGCCGCCTCACAGCTTCCGCTCGGGCGGGCGATCCCGGCCGCAGCGGCTCGGTCTTGAAGGTGAAGGCCTGGGCTTGGCCGCCCGCCACGCAGGGCCGGCACGCGACTTGGAACGTGGCGAGATGCGAGAGGTCGTACGCGGAGAGGTCGGGGTCGAAATGCCGTTCGAGCGCCGAGGCATCCTCCGGTGAACAAGTGAAGACGACCTTCGTCCGCGCGTTGGCACCCAGGGCGTCGCGGACGTCCTTCGGGAGCTGCCCCATGTGCTGGTGCGCTAGGACGAGCGAGAGCCGGTAGCCGCGCGCCTCGGCGAGGAGGATCCTCGAAGGAGCGCGGGAGCGCGAGGTAGTTGTGGGTCTCGTCCACGTAGAGCGTGGCGTCGGGACGGTCCTGTTCGGGGATCGACGCTCGTTGCATGCACCGCTGCCAGACCCGTGCGACGACGAAGGCACCGAGGAGCCTCGACGTGTCCTCCCCGAGCGTTCCCTTCGGAACGCGCACGAGCAGCAGGCCGCCCTCGTCGATCAGGGACTCGATGTCCCGTTTCGGCGCTGCCTGGCCGACGATCGCGTGGACCGGCCCCCGGAGCAGGAACGATCGGAGCTTGGTCAAGAGCGGCGCGATGTGCTGGGCGCGCTGCGGCTCCGGCAGGCGCTCGTACCAACTCCAGAACGCCGACAGGCCCCCCACGTCGGCCAGCCGCTCGCGGATCGCCCGGCGCCAGTCGAAGTCGGTGAGGAGCAGCGGCACCTCGGCGAGCGTCGCCCCGGGGATCTGTGCGAGCGTCAGGCACGCCGCCCGCATGATGTCGTCGGTGCGCGGGCCCCACCACGGCTCGTAGATCCGCCTGAACACGCCGGCGACGTGATCGACGATCAGATCGGGGTCGGACCCGGCGAGGACGTTCAGGCCCACGGCGTCCTTGCGGTCGTCGGGGTCGACGACGCATGTCCGGTCCTCACAGCCTTCCGGAAGCCGCTCGAGGATCGACTCGACCAGGTCACCCTTCGGATCGATGACGACGGCCGCGTGTCCCGCCGCCGCATCCTGCAGGACCATGTTCGCGAGCAGTGTCGACTTGCCCGTGCCGGTCTCGCCGACGACGTGGAGGTGATGCCGAGCGTCCTCCGGCGCGCTACTGCATCGACGTGGTGACCCAGATCAACGCAGCGAGGGCGGCGTTGGACAAGGTCGCCCTGGGCCTGGTGGACGGTCACGTTCGCCACTGCCTCGTCGGGGGGCACGGTGGCCCGACCGACCCAGAGGATCAGGCCGAAGAGCTGATGGGGGCGGTGGGCAGGCTGCTCTCCAGGTAGAGGGAGCTCCAGCTCGTGAAGGCGTGCTCAGCGCCAGGCACATCTTCCCGAGGGGCCCAGTCCTGTTCCACGCAGGCAGATGGTACGGTCATCGACGTGCTGAAGGTGGCTGTCGTCATCGTTCTGGTGGTGCTGGTCGTGCTCCTCGGCATCCCGCTCGGGATGCCGATGTCCGGAGCTTCGATGTGTCCAGAGTGCACGCCCGCGGGGGCGGCGTGGGGCGCGATGTGCGTCGCGCTGCTCGCTTCGGTGGTTCTCCTTATGCAGCTTCTCGCAACGCGGATCCTCGTGGATCGCTCGCGCCGGCCTATCCTCATGTTCGCCGACGTGCTCGAACGCCCGCCGCGCCTGTCCCCTTAGGTCTTCCTCGCGCCTGACCCGGCGCCCGCTTCTCGACCTGAGGAGGTTCCCTTTGAGATTCCTGTTGACTCTGTTGCCCGCTGCAGCCTGCGCGACGGCGATGATCCTGTGCTTCCGGATGATGCGCCAATCAGATGCGCCGGCAGATGGGCACAACGAGAGCGACGACCTGGAGGCGCTCCGCAAGGACGTGGCCGACCTGCGCGAGGAACTCGCTCGTGCCCGGTCGGACGCGGCCGCAGCGGGTCACCCCGATGGGTAGGGCGAGGAGACGACGGGCCGCCGCGGTCGCCAAGACCCGCGACAAGCGGCGCGAAGCGCGCGTCCGGCAGACGCAAGGGGCCCAGGCGCGAGCCGCGTCTCGGCAGGTGACGCCCCGAGCGTACCGAGCCCGCCGAATGATCGGCTTGGTGCTCGTCGGGCTCGCGATCGTGGTGGGGGTGTCGCACTGGCTCACCCATCTCGGAGCGTGGGACTTCGCCTCGCAGGGAATCGAGGACCTGGTCGCGGGGTATCCGATGGCCGCCCTTCTCGGCATCGGCGGAGCCATCGTCTTGTCGCGCTGATGACGGACGTTCGAAGTGGAAGAGGGAGATCATGACGAAGACCAACACCCGTAAGAGCGCGAAGGGCGCCGGCCGCCCAACGAGGAGACCGGCGCCTCCTCGACGACCAGGGCAGCGTCCCACAACGCGTCAGCGGACGTTGCTGACCGGGCTGGTCGTGGTGGGCCTCGGCGTGGCGGCGGCGATCGTGCTGACTCGCGCCGGGAGTGGTCCCTCGTCCCCCGGCCGTCCGTTCGTCGGAGGTGACCTCCACTCGCTGGTGATGGCTCCTGCGACCAGCTCCCGCCTGTATGTCGGCGGGCACGAGGGGGTCGCGGTCTCCACCGACGGCGGCCGCACCTGGCGCCAGGTGGACTCGCTCGCCGGTGCCGACGCGATGGGGTGGGCCTTCACCGACGAAGTCGCGCTCGTCGGTGGCCATCCCGGGCTCTACGTCTCCGACGACGACGGCCGAACGTTCCGACGGGACAACGAGGGGCTCCCGGCCACGGACATCCACGCGCTCGGCTCCGGTGCGGGAGTCATCTACGCCGCCTCGCCGCAGCTCGGCGTGTTCGCCTCGACCGACGGCGGCGCCTCGTGGGAGGTCCGGACGGATCAGGTCGGGCAGGCGTTCATGGGCACCATCCTGGTCGATCCGCGGGATCCGGACCGCATCGTGGCTCCCGACATGCAGGCCGGGGCGGTCCAGAGCTCGGACGGAGGCCGATCCTGGAGCGTGCTCGGCGGGGTCCCCGGCGCCATGTGGGTGAGCCGGGATCCCGCGAACACGGATCGGATCGTGGCCTCGGGCATGGGGCAGGCCGCGCTCACCCGAGACGGCGGGCGGACCTGGGCGCAGCTTGAGGTACCCGACGGAGCCTCGGTCGTCGAGATCGACCCCACCGATTCCGACACGCTCTATGCCGGTGTCCTCCAGAGGACCGAGGCGGTCGTGTGGGTCAGTCGAGACGGAGGGAGCACGTGGACCATGCCCTGAAGCGGGCCGTTCATCGCGCCGAGGAGGTGGGCCTCTGAGGAGCAAGATCGAACACCGCGAGGAACGGTCGGAGGAACCCGCTCGAGCCCCCAGCAGGCGAGGCATCGTCGCCGGCTTGGTGCTGGTCCCCATGATCTTGTTCATGCTCCTGCTCGGGACCGGCTTGGCTCGCGACCCTCGGGAGCTGCCGAGCGAGCTCGTGGGCAAGCGCGCGCCGACGTTCACGCTCCCCCGTCTCGGCGCCGGCGGGGAGATCGACCTCGCGTCGCTCCGGGGACAGGTCGTGGTCGTGAACTTCTGGGCGTCGTGGTGTCTCGCTTGCCGGGAGGAGCACCCGGACCTGCTCGCGGCATGGGAGCGCTACCGCGAGCGGGGCGTCGTGCTCGTCGGCGTCGACTTCGAGGACACCGAGGCCGCGGCTCTCGCGTATGCGAAGGAGATGGGCGGGGACTGGCCGCTCGTGACCGATCCCGACTCGCGGACGGCGATCGCCTACGGCGTGTTCGGCGTCCCGGAGACGTTCGTGATCGGTCCGGACGGCACGATCACGGCGAAGAAGGTCGGCGCCGTGACCTACGGGTGGCTGACAAGAGCGATCGAGGCCGCGCTCCGGAACGAGGCTGACGAATGAGTCGGCGAGGTTCTCGGGGCGAAGGATCGCCGCCCAGCCAGGGGCGCTCGAGGGGGGAACGCGCGAGCGCGCGGAGAGCCAAAGCGGTCGCCGTATGGGTCGGCGCGCTCGTGGTCGCTGCGGTCATCGCCGCTCTTGCCGTCACGGAGCTTCGCAGCCAGGGCACCGCGTCAATCGGTGGGTTCACCGTCGCGAACTACGAGGCCCAAGCCAAGGTCGAGAACGCGCCCGCCCCGGCCTTCGAGCTCCCGTCGCTCGAGGACGGCACGCCCATCGCGCTCTCGTCGCTGCGCGGCCATGTGGTGGTGCTGAACTTCTGGGCGTCGTGGTGCGCACCGTGCCGCCTGGAAGCGCCCGGCCTCCGGCGGGTGTCGAGGCGCTACGAAGACCAGGGCGTCCGCTTCCTCGGCGTGGACTACCGCGATGACGAAGCCGCCGCGCGTGCGTTCGTGGACGAGTTCCGTCTCCCGTATCCGAGCGTCTCCGACCCCTCGGGGTCGCTCGCCTACGACTACGGGCTGATCGGCTTCCCCACGACGTTCATCATCGATCCCGCCGGCACGATCCGGTACCGCTTCGTCGGATACCTTGACGAAGAGGTGCTGGAAGACGCCCTGAACGAAGTCCTGTCGGGAGCCCCCTCGTGAGCGTCGTCGGCCCGTTCGCCCTGGCCTTCGTCGCCGGCCTCATCTCCTTCACCTCACCATGCTGCCTCCCGCTGATGCCCGGCTACGTCTCCTACGTCAGCGGCGTCGCGAGCGGTGCCCCGACTGGTACCGCGGGGACGGTGGCGATCCGGAGCAGGACCATGCTCGCTGCCGGCCTGTTCGTGACCGGCTTCGCAGTGACGTTCACGCTCATGGGCGCAGCGGCGTCCGAGCTGGGGGGGCTGATCCTTCGGAACCGGCTCGTCCTCGGCAGGGTCGCCGGTGTGTTCGTGATCGTGATGGGCCTGGCGACGGTCGGTCTTCTGCGTGTGCCGTTCCTGTATCGGGAGCGGCGCTTCGATCTGGCGCGGATCCGCCCGGGCCCGGCGGGGGCAGTTCCTCTCGGGATGGCCTTCGCCATCGGATGGACGCCGTGCATCGGACCGGTCCTCGCCGGGATCCTCACCGCCGCCGCGACCGTAGACGGAGCGTGGCGGGGAGCGACCCTGTTGTTCGTGTACTCGCTGGGTCTCGGGGTCCCATTCCTCATCTTGGCGTTCGGCGTCGCGAGGACAGGACGACTGTTCGGATGGCTCCGGCGCCACGGGCGGGCGATCGAGGTGCTCGGCGGCTCGGTCCTGGTGCTGATGGGCGTACTGATGATCACCGGACGGTGGGTCCAGCTCTTCGCCCCCCTCCTTCGGCTCTTCTCCCGAAGCGGATGGCCACCCGTGTGAGGCCGACGAGGACCGACTCCCGGATCGCGGCCCGTGTTCGCAAAGGCCGTCCCATGACCAAGAGCTTGGTGGCAGCGACCGTGTTGGCTTTGATCGTGGTCGTGGTCCTCCCGGCCACCGCGCTCGCCCACGCCGGGTTCGTATCGTCCACGCCCGAGCCCGGATCGACGCTCGGCACCGCACCGGGCCAGGTCATCCTCACCTTCTCCGAGCCGATGAACACGAGGCTCTCCCGTGCCACAGTCCTCGAGCCCGACGGGAGCACGGCGACGGGTCGGGTGAGCGCCGATGACCGGATGATCATCGACCTCACGACGAACCAAGCCGGTGTCTACGAGGTCTCCTGGACCACGGTAAGCGTCGTCGACGGTCACACGCTGTCCGGCTCGTTCCGCTTCGGCGTGGGCGTCTCGCCCGGTGCCGGAGCCGAGGGCGGAACGACCGACGAGCCCACCGGACGTGACCTCCTGGTCTCGGTTGGTCGCCTCGTGGAGGACGTGAGCCTCCTGTTGCTGCTCGGTCTGCTGCTGCTCGGCCGACTGGCACGCCGACGGCCCGCGCTTGAGTGGGTGCGGACACCGATCCTGCCCGTGTTCGCTGCGGCCTTCGTCGGTGGCCTCGTGGTTGTGCTGGGCGAGGCGCTGGTGGCCGCACCGTCGCCGTCTGCGGGCGCCATCTTCACGTACCTCTCGACCGGCCTGCCGGGATGGTCGCGGCTCGCCCGAGTCCTCCTCGAGGCCGCCGGGGTCCTCGTCGCGTGGAGATTGCCTCGTCGCGCGGCGCCGCTCGCGGTCGGTGCCGTCGTCGCCCTCGCGGCGGCCGGCCACGCGTCGGCGATCCAGCCGCGAGCCTGGGGTGTCGCGGTGGAGGCGATCCATCTCCTCTCGGCCGGCCTCTGGGCCGGCGGCGTGATGGCTCTCGCGCTCCAGCGACCTCCCGAGGGATGGCGCGGCGCAGCCGGCCGAACGCTCCTCGACCGGTTCACGCCGCCGGCCCTGGCCTCGTTCGCCCTCACGGCCGGCACCGGAGCGATCCGCGGGATCCAGGAGGTGGGCGGGCTCGCCGCGCTGTTCGGGTCCTCGTACGGACTCGTGCTGCTCGCGAAGGTCATCGTCGTGCTGGTGATGGTGCAGCTGTCGGTGCTCGCCTGGCGGCGGATCGCCTTCTTCCCGAGAGCGGAGACCGCGGCGGCCGTCCTTGCGATCGGGGCGGCGGCGCTGTTGTCAGCGTTCCCGCTCCCCCCTGGGCGCGTAGCCGAGGCCGAGGAGGGATCTCCCGGCCCGGCGGAGGGCTCCCCGATCCCCGCCGGAGAGGGACTGACGCTTGGGTCCCACGCCGGGCCGGTTCTCGTGGGCCTCACCGTCCAGCCCGGAAAGCCCGGGCCGAACACGCTGACGATCTTCGTCCTGGACCTCGACGGACCCGAGGCGACGGCCGCACTGCCGGTCCGAGCGACCCTCGACGGGGCATCGTTGGCGCTCTCACAGTGCGCCGACACCTGTCGGAAGGGCGAGATCGACCTTCGAGGTGGCGAAGTCATCGCGGTCGACGTCGGTGGCTCAGGGAGTGGCCGAGCCGTCTTCCGGCTGCCCGGGTTGCCCGCCGCCTCGGGAGAGGACCTGCTTCAGCAAACGATCGGCGGGATGGGGGCGCTCACCAGCTACCGCCTCCGGGAGGACCTCACGTCGGGTCTCGGAACGACGGTTCACTCGACCTATACCTTCGCGGCGCCGAACTCCTTCGAGAGTGACGTCGAACAGCAAGGCAGTACGTTCCGTACCGTGTGGATCGGCGACACGAGGTACACGCGAAACGGAAACGACCCCTGGAAGATCGAGCGCGGCGCCCCCGCCGTGCCCGTCCCCACGTACATCTGGGACTCCTTCCGCCCGTACCGGGACGTTCGGATCCTCGGCCGCGGCGCGCGCTTGGACGGCCTCCGAACGACCGAGATCGCCTTCGCCGGGGGCACCGCGGACCTTCCGGTCTGGTTCAGGCTCTGGGTGGATGCGAGCGGCCTCGTGCACCAAGCGGAGATGCGAGCGCCCGGACACTTCATGGATCATCGGTACTACGACTACGACGCACCGATCACGATCGAGCCACCGGAAGGAGCGAGCAGATGAGGTCTAGGGGATGGATCGCGACGACGATCGGGGTCGCCATCCTGGCCGCGGCCTGCACACATAACGCGGCGACGCCGAGCCAGCAGCAGGAGAGCCCGATCGCGGTGGGCGAGGCCGCACCCGCGTTCACGCTCGAGTCGGCGAGCGGCGGTCCCGTCTCGCTGTCGGACTACGCGGGCAAGCCCGTGCTGCTGTATTTCAGCATGGGTCCCGGGTGAGGTGGGTGCATGCAGCAGGTGGTCGACCTGCAACGTGATAAGGGCTTCGAGGACTTGGGCGTGCAACTGCTCGCCATCTCGCCCGACCAGGTGGGCGCGTGGCGGCAGGACGGCGGCGCGTTGGGGATCACGGTTCCGATGCTGTCGGATCCGGGAAACACGGTGTGGATGAAGTACGGGATCCAGGGCTGGATGATGGCCACGAACGAGCCCGGGCACACGTTCTTCCTCGTAGGAGGCGACGGCAACATCGCGTGGCTGCGCGACTACGGCGCCATGGAGCACGGCGGAGCCATGTACGTCCCGCCGGACGAGATCGCATCGCAGCTGGAGCAACACCTGACGGGATGACCGTCGTGAAACAAGTGGGGCAGCGATGGCACACATGGACGGGACGTGGATGAACCAGATGTGGTGGGCGATGTGGATCCCCTCTGTCTTGATCCTGGGGGTGCTCGTGGCGCTGGGCATCTGGGCTGTGCGGCGATTCTCGGAGCCCCGGGGCACCTCGAGCGCGCGGCGGATCCTCGAAGAGCGGTTCGCCCGCGGCGAGATCGACGCCGACGAGTTCCGCAGCCGGCTTGCCGCGCTGGAGCAACGCGGGTAGACGTGCCGGAGGTGGCGAGCCGGTTCGCGGGTGGCGTTCCCCCCGCGTGATCGCCGCGTTCATGCTGCTGAACGGACACGCCCTAGGTCGCGGCGTGGGGAACCTCCTCGCTCCGGTTCGCCTTCACCGGCGAGCTGCCCGCCGACGTGTGGCCCCCGTTTGCACTCCACCTCTTCTACGCCCTCGATCAGTCGCTGCTCGAGCCGAGCTTCATCGTCGGAGGCGCGCTGCCTGTGGCGCGAGTCGAGCCCACATTCGGACCGCCGGTTCGTCCCGCATTCGTCCCGCGAACGACCGGGAGACGTCAAGAAACAACTGGAACGGCTGGAG